>JBGTNK010000119.1:0-13382 GCA_041743125.1 Chitinophagaceae bacterium | reverse complement strand
GAAGGTGAATTTGAAGCTGTAAAAAAGATTACCAAATGGGCCAAAGCAAACGGCTATTTGAATAAGGTGGAGGTACTGACTTTTGTAGATGCTGATGTTTCAGTACAGTGGATGTTAAAAACAGGAGCAAAAGTGATGAACCTCCTGACCAAAGGATCGCTGAATCATTTAACGCACCAGTTAAAGAAAAAACCAGAACAACATTTTTCAGATGTTGCAGATGTAATTTCGCTTGCCAAAAAGAAAGGATTAGAATGTAATATATACCTGGAGGATTGGAGCAATGGTATGCGGCATTCCAAAGAGTATGTTTTTCAGTTCCTGGATTTCCTGCAACACCTGCCTGTAAAACGAATCATGCTTCCTGATACACTGGGCGTTCTGATACCCTCTGAAGTGTATGAGTTTGTATCTGAAATAGTAAATCGTTATCCAAAACTCCATTTCGATTTTCATGCTCATAATGACTACGACCTGGGCACGGCTAATGTGCTGGAAGCGGTAAAAGCGGGGGCGCATGGATTACATCTTACAATAAATGGTATGGGCGAAAGAGCAGGCAATGCACCACTGGCGAGTGCTATAGCGGTTTTAAATGATTTTATGCCTTCCATAAAAACATCTGTTGCTGAAAAATCATTGTATACGGTAAGTAAACTGGTTGAAACCTTTTCAGGCTTTCGGATTCCGGTCAACAAACCCGTAGTTGGTGAAAATGTATTTACCCAAACAGCCGGCATACATGCCGATGGAGACAAAAAGAATAAACTTTATTTCAGCGACCTGATGCCGGAACGTTTCGGACGGCAACGAAGATATGCCCTGGGAAAAACAAGCGGAAAAGCCAATATAGAAAATAATCTTCAACAGTTGGGCATTCAACTTTCCGAAACCGATTTGAAAAAAGTTACACAACGCATCATTGAATTGGGCGACAGGAAAGAGGTCGTAACTCCTGCAGATCTTCCTTATATCATTTCTGATGTATTGAACAGTGATGCCATTGAAGATAATGTGCATATTGAAAATTATGTACTCACGCATTCCAAGAATTTAAACCCTTCCGTAACACTGAGAATTTGTGTAAACGGTGAAATGTTTGAAGAACATGCCCAGGGCGATGGGCAGTATGATGCTTTTATGAACGCCCTGAAAAAAGTTTATAAACAAAAGAAAATAGAACTGCCCATATTATCAGATTACGCCGTTCGTATTCCACCTGGCGGTAAAAGCGATGCATTGTGTGAAACCATCATAACCTGGAGCCTGGGCTATAAAGAATTTAAAACACGGGGGTTGGACAGCGATCAAACCGTATCAGCAATAAAGGCAACATTGAAAATGCTGAATACTCTTCAAACTCAATAAACATCATTTCCGGAATTTCATTAATTAAAAAGGTATGGCTTCAAAAAAGATATTGATTGTGCCTGGTGATGGCATCGGACAAGAAGTAACCGCAGTTGGTAAAAAGGTATTGGACAAGATTGCGGATAAGTTCGGCCATTCATTTTCTTACGATGAGGCATTGATCGGTCACGTGGCCATTGAAGCCACTGGTAACCCCCTCCCAGATGAATCATTGGAGAAGATGAGAAATTCTGATGCCGTATTATTTGGCGCTGTGGGTCATCCGAAATATGATAATGATCCCTCAGCCAAAGTAAGACCAGAGCAGGGATTGCTGAAGATGAGAAAAGAATTAGGATTATATGCCAACCTGCGACCCATCAAATTATTTGATGAACTATTGGGTGCATCCAGTATAAAACCTGATATCTTAAGAGGTGCTGATATTTTATTTTTCCGTGAATTGACGGGAGACATTTATTTTGGTGAAAAGGGCCGTAAAAATAATGGAGATACGGCTTTTGATATGGCAGAATACAGCCGCTATGAAGTAGAACGAATAGGCCGCAAAGCGTTTGATGCAGCCAGAACAAGAAGAAAAAAATTATGCTCTGTTGATAAAGCCAATGTACTGGAAACTTCCAGGTTATGGCGGGAAGTAATTCAAAAACTGGCAACTGAATATCCTGATGTGGAAGTAGAACATCAGTTTGTGGATGCTACGGCCATGTTGCTTATTAAAGATCCAAGGAGATTTGATGTAGTGGTAACCGCCAATCTTTTTGGAGATATATTAACCGATGAAGCATCCCAGATTGCTGGGTCAATGGGTATGCTGGCCAGTGCGTCCATCGGGGACAGTACGGGTGTGTACGAGCCCATCCACGGATCAGCACATGATATTACCGGCAAAGGAGTAGCCAATCCATTAGCGTCCATCCTGTCGGCCTCCTTGTTGCTTGATATATCTTTTGGCATGAAAGCCGAATCAGAAACCATCATCCTGGCAATAGATAAGGTATTAAAAGAAGGTTTCCGAACGATGGATATTGCAGATGCCCAGACTCCTAAAGAAAAAATATTGGGAACACATGCTATCGGGGAAGAGGTCTTAAAGCATATTTAAAATTTATTATTATAATAGCAGAAATTTAATCTCCACTTCTCAATTCACATTTTTTTCAGCCACTCTCAGATCCACTTCGTTAAGGGGCAATCCGCCTTTAATACCAAAATCGAGTGTACGTATGGGAAATGGTATGGTGATTTTATTATTATCATAGGCCTTTTTAATTCTTATAATAGCCTGGTTACTTACATGCCAGTAGGCAGATTGCTCCGGACTGCTAATCCATAATCGAATGATATAATTTATGGAACTGTCGCCAAATTCCTGGTAATACATAGTAGTTTCGTCGCCCTCGTTCAATCCTTCAATATCTTTAACTGCATCCAGAGTAATTACTCTAACTTTTTCCAGGTCTTCGCCATATGAAACACCCACTACAAGGTCCAGCCTTCTTTTACCCAGCATAGAATAATTTTCAATCGGATTTTGAAACACATCCTTGTTGGGAAGGATAACCATTTGCCCCTGGAAAGTAAGCAGCACCGTATCTCTTAAATTAATCTCTCTTACTTTCCCCATGTAATTGCCAATTTTTACTATGTCTCCAATGTGCAGCGGTTTACGGAAAGAAATAAAAATTCCGGAAATAAAATTAGCGGCGATATCCTGGAAAGCAAAGGCCAGGCCAAGACCCAGGATACCAATACCCGCCAGGATGGAAGTTACTGCCTTGTCTAATTTTAATATGCTGAGCCCGGCAAATAATACAATGCCGATAAAGAATATGTGCACTACTGATCCGAATAATGTGTTGAGTGTACTATTTCCGGATATTTTATTTATAAGCCTTACCGATAATTGTTTGATTTTACGGGCAACAAAAATTCCCAGCACCAGCACCAGCGTGGCCAGCAAAATATTGGGAAGCAACCGGATCAATTCCTGCATCCAGCCGGATAATTTCTCAGTAACTAACTGGTAAGCATTATTAAAATCCATACGTTGTTTTTAATTTTTTTATAATTATTGTTTGTATCATGTCCTTTGCCTTGCAGGGCATTTCGGGAAATAACTTGCTGGTATGCTTATAAAGTTCATTTTTTGTTCATTGAAATGTTAAGAATAATAAGGAGCACCGCATGATGGCCCCTACTTTCAATCACACACCATGAAAAATGGTTTTATTTTTTCGACGTTGTATTTCTTTTTGAGTTTTCCTTCTGATAATTTGACGGCGCAATGATTCAACTACAAGTGAAGCTGCCTCTTCAAACCCGCTGGCTTTATTCCTGGCAAAGAGGTCATAGCCCTTTATCATTAACCGGATCTCACAATGAAAATCATTGATCCTGTTGTTTCCATCTTTTTTTAGTATGGCCCGGGCACTCGTCAATTCATCATTAAAAGTGGTTAGCTTATTTATTCTTCTTCTTATCCTCTGCCGCACAGCCGTGGGTATTTTATCATTGATCACCTGTATTTGTATATTCATAATATTGGGTATTAAAATTTTCTAATTAATTCCTTTTCCTTCATCTATCCAGTTCCGCAGCAAATCTGCAAATTTGGCGGCATCACTATTACCAGGTTCCAGTTGTAATATCTTATCAAAATAACTGAGTGCGCCTGCATAATTTTTTGTGATATTGGCTTCATAAGCTCCTAAATATCCATAAGCTCCCATGAGCGAGGTCTTATTTTTTATACTATCCTTCACGCCCAGCTCGGTTATTTTTATGTAGTAGGGTACGGCAAGCCCTTTTTCCATAGTGGAATCAATTACCGCATTACAACGGGCTCTCCATGCATATCCAAACAATTGTTCCGGATATTTCTCGGCATATATTTTAAAGACACTATCTGCTTTCACATAATTTTTCGCGGAATACAAGGCTACACCCCAATTAAAAATATCAAGATTAGAAGGCCGATCCTTAGTGGTATATATACTTTCCCGCCACATAGCTTCCCGGTCCCTGTTACCAAGTTCCTTTTGCATATCTGCAAGGGTAATCATATAGTCCAATCTTTCTTTTTTGTCCTTTTCAGCAGCAAGAGCCTTTTTATACCACACTATTGCCAGCATTTTATCCGGACTTAGTTTTTCGAGCAGTTGTGCCTTTAATTCATAATCCTTTACGACTAAATCGGCTGGCTTTTGTTTTACAAAATAGGTATCCATATTTTCCAGGGCCGTAGCCGAATCACCAGTTGCTGCATAACTATAAGCAATCAGTTTATAAATTCGTGGCTTTGTATCGGCGCCATCTCTTAAAATAATGTTCTTACCGCTTTGAATGGCCTCTGCATATTTTTTTGAAACATAATAGTAATCAGTTTGCATATAGGCATGGTGAGCATCCGGGTCTGCATTGTGCAGATAGGCTTCCAGCATTTTTCCTGCCTTGGTAATATCACGGTAGAAATAGTAATAATATAATTCATAAAGTGCCGGCGTATAATTTGAGTCCATCGCATATGCCTTATTGAAACGATCGAAATAAATTTCAGGGTTATTCTGGCTCTTATAGATGAGACCTTTTTTATACATGGCTTCAGCAAAGAAAGGATCCACATCATTCGCTTTGGTATAGCTTACTACAGCATTAGATCCATGTATCAGCTTTCGGTGAGCGTCGCCTTCTGCAGCATAAATTTCCGGATTCTTCTTATCCCTTTTGGCTGCCTTCTTTAACAACTGAAGAGCCCAGGATGCGTCACCGTTCTTACTCTCAATATTAGCTCTGGCAGCTGCAAGCAATGCTGTTGCATTTTTATATTTTGTTTGTTTTAAAATTGCTTCTATCCGGGTCCTGGCCTCCTCCACTTTGCCAGTATCCAGCAGCAAGTGTGCCCAGCCCATGGCCACCCATGGGTATTTCTTATCTTCATAATTTTGTTTTTGCATATAATCCTGTCCTGCCTTCAATGCATTTTCCGCCAGGCCAGGCCTTAATTGTTTCAGATAAATTTCACTAAGCCAGTACCAGGCTTCCGGTGATGGATTTTCACTACTGATAACCTTTTGTAATACTTTTTCCGCAGCATCATACCGGGTATAATAAATATGTTTTTTTGCTTCCTCTAACGTCTGTGATTGGACGAAAGAAGCAATTAATAAAATAAGAGAAAGAATAATTGTTTTTTTCATTTGTATAATTTTATAGTTATAGTTAGCTCCCTGCGCCGGGATCAACAGGCATTTGTAAAACCATTTTCAAAAAGGATTTGTAACATGCTTTTCCTTCCGTTAATGCATGTATCGGATCCATATTTGTTGACCTCTTATACAGCACTAATTGTAAGCACCGGGGGGGAAGAATATTTTTGAATAATATTACCCAGCATAAAAGAAAAAAGACCCGGCATTTTTGATTGTACCCCGGGATTCAGGATAATAAGATCGGCCGATTGCATCAAGGCAAATTGATTAACGGCCCCCGCCACATTAAGACTGGCAACGGTCTCCTGCACCACTTTTACAGTTGAATGGTCTTTGATCAACAGGTAAGCTTTATTAAGATAATATTGAACCTTGTCTTTTGTTTTTTTATTTTCCACTCCCAATAATTTTATTGTAGTATCATGATGGGAAGCGATATAGATCCCATACATTAACTTTCTGACCGGTAAAAAATCGGTGATAGGAATCACGATGGTATATAATTTGGTCAATCGTCTGTGGGACGGGACGGAAATAACCGGCACTTTCGCTTCTGCCGCTATTTTATCCGGTTTCAATATCATTTTTCTTTTCCCGGAAATCCTTCTTTTTTGCCCGATAAGAACCAGGTCAAATTGATTTTCGTTCACCATATCAATAATCACCTCATCCCAGGTCCCCCGCAGTATACTTTTTTCCACTTTTATGGAGGCCCCGCCAAGAACATAAATAAACTCAATCATTTTATCTAACTGGTAGCTCAATTCTTCCTGGTTGTCCATTACTCCGTATGGTACCGACATATGGCCTTCTGCCATAGCTACAGCCTCAAATGGAGAAATAGTAACTACATGTAAAAGATGAATACTGCATTTATATTGAATAGCTATTTCAATGCCCTTTTCAAGAATAAGTTTTGATTTTGAAGAAAAATCGACGGGCACCAGAATTTTGTTGAATAGCTTTTGCATGCGGTAAAATATATGATACAAGGATAATGGTGAATATTAAAAGCATGGTTAAGCTCTCATTAAAATTGGATTAAAATATAGTCCGGCTTCACTGATCTCACTCGTGAGTTAGTAAACTACTACCGAACCAGGTTCATTTGCATATTCTTTAATTTCATTTTAATGCCCTATTAATACCCGTAAAATATCATTGCATTTTTTAAGCAGATATAAAGAACTATTATTTTATGGATGAAATTCTGAACAGGATCGTGTGGGGCAACAGGGTGTATGATTATGCCATGGCTGCAGGCGGCATGTTGCTGGCCTTGATCATATTAAGATTGATAAAAAAGCAAGTGCTTGTTTTTGTAAAAAAGTTAACCTCCCGTACCGATAACCATTTTGACGATCTGCTGGTTGACCTGACTGAAAAATTTCTTCTGCCGTATTTATATCTGTTCATCAATTACAGCATCCTCAATATATTGCAGTGGCCGGATAAAGCAAAGGGAATTATTTCAGTTGCCTTTATGTTTATCACCATCTACTACCTCATCCGGGCTCTTAATTTCGTCATACATCATTCCGTAGTGATATACATGCAAAGCAAAGAAGAACCGCCTGAAAGGATTAAGCAAGTAGATGGAATGCTGATTGTTGTAAAAATTCTTACCTGGGCTATGGGCCTCGTTATGCTGGCTGATAACCTGGGCTATGATATTACCACTATCGTTGCCGGTTTAGGTGTAGGAGGTATTGCTATTGCCCTGGCCGCTCAGAATATCCTGGGTGACCTGTTCAACTACCTGGTGATATTTTTTGATAAACCTTTCGAAATCGGAGATTTTATTGTGACCGGTGATAATAGTGGTGTTGTAGAAAAAATAGGTATTAAAACAACACATGTAAGAAGTTTGGACGGACAGCAATTGATCATGACAAATACGGAAATGGCGAAATCGGTCATTCAAAATTTTAAAAGGCTAAAAAGGAGAAGAATAACTTTCAGTGTAGGTGTGGTGTATTATACTGCCTCGCAAAAATTGAGAAAGATTCCCCCGATGATTGAAAAAATAATAATAGATCAGGAAAACGCCACCTACGATCGTGTTCATCTTAAATCTTTCGGAGACTTTAGTATTAATTATGAGATCGTTTATTATGTAGAGTCTCCGGATTACATTACTTACATGAATACGCATCACGAAATTTCCCTTAATATATTTGAACAATTTGAAAAGAATGGTATTGAATTCGCCTTTCCTACGCAGACTCTTTTTCTTAACAGACAAGAGGAAGCAGGTGAGGAAAAAAACAATAATCATCGTTTGGTCAAAGATTCATTGTCATAAGAAAATAAAACATTGGTGAATGTATGCAGCATGCAGTATATATCATTACGTAAAAGATAATACCGGATCATTCTGAAATTAAAATCTCATTAAAATCTGCCACAATCATCCATATAGCCTGTATAGCTGCAGGTAATTGACTACCTTTGCAACGCTCTTTAAATATAATTTCTAAATTTCTAAATTAAGTGACATTGCAACCACTGCGCACTCTAACCATTATTGGTGGCGGCAGTTGGGCTACAGCACTCGTCAAGATTTTTTCCGAAAGCGGTATTATTGTTACCTGGCATTTACGGTCTGAAGACCACGTGAAATTTCTTCTGGAAAACGGAAGAAATCCAAATTACCTGAGTTTTTTCCAACTCGATATGCAATATATCAGGCCTACTCATTTATTGGAGGATGCCTTAGCTGCTTCGGATGACGTTTTATTTGTTGTGCCCTCCGCCTATCTTGAAACTACGGTTTCAGGTCTTGACGAAAATAGTCTTAAGGGGAAACGATTATACGTTTCCATAAAAGGATTGGTTACTGACCAGTTTATGCTCCCATCTGTTTTTATTGCCGGGCAATTTAATACAGATGCAAAAGATATAACTGTACTGGCCGGCCCATGCCATGCTGAAGAAATTGTCATGGACAGGAAGACCTACTTAACCATTTCCGGTGAGAATAAGGAGGTGGTAAACAGGATCACAAAAGCTGTAAAATCCTCTTATATCCAGGTTATAAAAAATAATGATCCCCTGGGTGTGGAATATGCTGCCATCTTAAAAAATGTAGTGGGCATTGCCAGTGGTATCGTTAAAGGATTGAATTATGGTGATAATTTCCTGGCTGTAATCATAAGCAATGCCATGAGAGAGATCAAAGATTTTTTGAAAGTGGCAGATCAAAGTAAAAGGGACCTTAATGACTCTGTTTATTTCGGAGATCTGTTGGTAACAGCTTATTCGGAATATAGCCGCAACAGAAGTTTTGGATCCATGATAGGCCGGGGCTATTCCGTAGCTATAGCCGAAAGCAGGATGAATATGATTGCCGAAGGTTTCCCGGCAGTAAAAGGGATGCACCAGACCGCCACAGAATTACGGGTTAATATGCCCGTTTTATCTACCGTGTACCGCATACTTTATGCGCATGCATCTCCTTTTATGGAATTTAAATTATTAGAAAACCGATTAAAATAAAATATATGTTCTTACTGGCAACAGATCTGGATGGCACTTTCCTCGCAGGAAAAAGTGCTTATAAGCAACAACTTTATCGTCTTATGCGGGAACGGCAGGACGTAACCCTTGTTTTCGTAACGGGGCGTGGCTTAGAGACCGTCATCCCCTTATTAAATGATCCCGTTATTCCAAATCCCCATTATATTATTTGTGATGTGGGAGCAACTATAGTAAACGGATTGACCCTGGAACCCATTCAACCCCTGCAATCAGCGATTGAAGAAAAGTGGCCGGGTCATCTTGATATATATAATAAACTTAAGCACATCAAAGGACTGCATTGGCAGGAAGTCCCCCAGATGAGGCGCTGTTCATTTTATTATAATGAGGAAACTGACCTGGATGAAGTAAACCGCATCAGCCAGTTGATGGGATGTGATGTTTTGATATCTGCCAATAAATATCTTGACATCTTACCTCCGGGAGTAAATAAAGGTTCATCATTGCAGCAACTTGTTAAATTATTAAAACTTCCGGCCAAAGAAATATTAGTAGCAGGTGATACATTAAATGATCTCTCTCTTTACAATGCAGGATACAAAGGTGTAGTAGTGGGAGAAGCAGAAGAGAAACTGGTAGAAGCCACCCGCGACATGTTGCATGTGTACCAGGCTGATAAAACAGGCTGTGGCGGTATATTGGAATCACTAGACCACTTTCATGATTTCAGGCGCTATTTCCCCGGCGAAGAAATTGAAAAAATAAAAAATACCGGGAGCGATAATCAACTACTAATGGTTTATCACCGGCTTCCTTACGATGTAAAGGAAATGAACGGACGAAAAGAAATCATACCACCTCAAAGTCCCAACGGTATTATTCCATCGCTGCTTGCTTTTTTTAACAATGGGCGTACTGGTACGTGGGTAGCCTGGGAAGAAACGGAAAAGAAAAAAGAGCAGTTCCGTAATGTATATGTAGATGAAAAAAAATATCCCAACCTGCTGGTCTCCCGTGTTGGTCTTAGTAAGAAAGATGTAGATTTATTTTATAAAGTATTCTCAAAGGAGGCCTTCTGGCCTACTATTTTTTCTTTTATAGATAAAGCCAGCTTTAATCATTCCCATTGGGAACATTTTGTAAAGGTCAACCGCCTGTTTGCAGAAAAGGTAGCTGCTGAGGCTGACCATGAAGCTATAGTGTGGATACATGATTATAATTTATGGATGGTACCCGGTGTGCTCAGGCAATTACGGCCCGATCTTAAGATCGCTTTTTTCCATCATACCAGTTTTCCACCGGCCGATATATTTAATATCATTCCATGGCGCGGTGAAATCATTGGCAGTCTTTTACAGTGTGACTATATCGGTTTTCATATTCCCCGCTATGTAGAAAATTTTATTGATGTAGTGAAAAGTCAGTTGCCGGTTACTGTTACGGAAGAAGTGAATTGTACCGAACGTTTTTTGACCTACAGTTGCCCACTGGGTGTGGTAAAAATGACAAGGGGTATTATTGCTGGTGGTCGCCAGGTAAAATTAGGAGCCCATCCGGTTGGTGTAAACGTTGATTATATCAAAGAGTTATATCACCGCCCACGCACCCAACAATCTATTTCGGATATCAGCACCAGGATCGGTGAAAAAAAGATCATCCTTAGTGTGGAAAGACTTGACTATGTAAAAGGGCCTTTGGAAAAAATTCATGCTTTTCAAAAATTCCTGGAGCAATATCCGGAGTTTCACGGAAAAGTAGAGTTGATTAATATCTGTACCCCTCCTGCCAGGGGAATGAAGATCTATGAAAAAGTGCAACAGGAACTGGAACAGGCTATCGGAAAAATAAACGGTAAATTTTCAAGGTTTGACTGGACACCCATTCATTTCTTTTATCGTTCTTTTTCATTTGAAGAACTCATCGCTTATTATGCCGTGGCAGATATTGCCTGGATCACGCCATTGAGAGATGGATTGAACCTGGTGGCAAAAGAATTTGTGGCTACACAGGGGTTAAGAAAGGATGACAGCGGAGTGCTGCTTTTATCAGAATTTGCCGGCGCCTCCGTTGAACTAAAGTATGCATTGCTTACCAACCCATACGATATGAAATCACTAAAGGAAGGGCTGGTGCAGGCATTAACCATGGAACCGGCGGAAAGACGTATGCGGATGAAACGATTATTTGATTCCGTTCAATACTATAATATTAATTTCTGGAGTGATGAGTTTTTACAGGAGATCGAAAACATAACCCGGGAAAAGGAAATACCTGAACCGGAATTAACGTTATACACAGATGAAGCCGGCCAGGCGGAGTTTCGATAGTTCTCGTTTCTTCATTATGCCAGGTTCAATAAACCACCAAATTGGTTTGTAAATTTGAGGTGATTTTTTTAATAAATACAAGTTAGAGATATGTCATTACGCCAGTTTATTTCCTCCAGAAAGTTATTACGATCATTCCATATAGTAAAAGAAAGTGCCACTTTAAGGTGGAAGGAAGTAGCTACCCGTTTTGGTTTGCATTATGACGTATTTGAAAATCCAAAGCATATTAAAATAAAGCAGCCGGTCAGGGCTATCCTGATCGGTGCGGGTCACCGGGGTTGTATCTATGCAGATTACGCTATCAAACACCCGGATGAGCTGAAGATAATTGGGGTGGCGGATACCAATTCAAAACGCAGGGACAATTTTAAGATCAGGCATAAATTAAAGGAAGAGTTTTGTTTTCACAACTGGGAAGAAGTTTTTGCAAAAGAAAAATTAGCTGATGCGGTTATCATTGCTACACCAGATCATTTACATATTATGCCTTGCATAGCTGCAATAGATGCCGGTTATGATATATTATTAGAAAAGCCGATTGCTCCTACCGAACAGGAATGCCGGATGATACTGGACAGGGCGATGCTTTCCGGCCGCATTGTTGGTGTGTGCCATGTGCTTCGGTATACACCTTACTTCCGGGAACTCAAAGAAGTAATTGATGCCGGGTTGATCGGGAATATTATCAGCGTACAGCATATGGAACCTATTGAGCAGATCCATATGAGCCATTCTTATGTACGGGGTAAATGGAGAAACAGTAAGACCGCCACTCCCATTGTGCTGGCAAAATCCTGCCACGATACGGATATTATACGCTGGCTGGTCAATAGTCCTGCTCATGACGTACACTGCTTTGGCAACCTGAGTTGGTTTACCAATACCAATGCTCCGGAAGGAAGTACTGAAAGGTGTACAGATGGGTGTAAGGTGGAAGGATCATGTCCCTATTCAGCATTGCAGATATACCTGCGGGACAAAAAAAGATTATATGTATTTGATATGCCTGCCGACAGGTCGAAATGGGATGAAACAATTCTTCAAAATTTAAAGACCACTGATTACGGCCGTTGTGTTTACCGGATGGATAATGATCAACCGGATCACCTGACAGTGAATATGCTTTTTGAAAATGGAGTAACAGCCGCTTTCTCTATGGAAGCTCACGTTTCTTATGAAGGCAGGCGGACCCGCATCATGGGTTCAAAGGGGGATATTGTTGGGGATATGGAAATGTTTGAGATGACTGATTTTAAAACCCGAAAAAAGACTTCCTGGAAAATGAAAACAGATGCCCATGGCGGCGGAGACCACAGGCTAATGAAAGACTGGGTACAGGCGGTAGCGCAACAGGATAAAACGCTTTTAAGTTCATCCATTGAAGTTTCAATTGAAAGTCACCTGATGGCTTTTGGTGCGGAAAAAAGCAGGCTCAACAGAACGATCGAAGATATCAGGGTTTATGGTCAGCAACCGGAAACAGTTAAGGTAAAAGTATAAAAATATTTTAGCTAGCCGCCTATCCTAATCATTAAAATCAAACTTCAGTAAAGCTGATTTTTACTTTACATCGATAGTTATAAATCCGGTCTTAATTGATTTTATTTGGCAGACACTACATATCATACCTTTCTCAAATTCCTGTTAACCCAAAAGGCAATTTTCTTATGCGCTTCCGGTTAGATCATAAATGGCATTAGTAAGAAGAATCGAAAGCCGGTAAACCCAGTTTTTCTTCAAACCTGCAGCAGGTCTGTAACTATAGCTCATTCCCATACAGCCAAGCCCTATTGCTGATAGTTACAGACTGCTATTTAATAGCCTGGCTTTTCATATTTGTATTAATAAATGTTAGCTTTAGATATGCCCTGAACTCACAAAAAGGAATTAGGTAATTGCGAAATTCAATATTTAATTTCTGTCTTGCCTGCCGGGAACACACTCAATCCAACTGACAACTACCTATCAACATATTGTTGAAAACTTAAGC
>JBGTNK010000118.1:0-9851 GCA_041743125.1 Chitinophagaceae bacterium | reverse complement strand
TACAACAGTGAAAAAAACATTGAATGGTCAAATGATAACCCTACAACCCTTAATGAAGAAGAGGGCTCTGGTTTTGGAATTATGAAAAGGTTTGATTATGGATTTAATGGCACGGTGGGTATAGAAGCGTCAGGTGTTGTTATTTCTGCTAATTATGGTTTGGGATTAGCCAAACTTCAATCCGGTAGTGGCGGATCAGGAAGTGATAACAATAATAAACACCGGGTACTTAGTTTTACGCTTGGATTTAAGCTATAAAAAGATTTCAATATTTATTTTCCGGCAGCGTTTCTTTTTTGGAACGCTGCTTTTTTGTAATTACTATTAAACAAAAATTGAGGTTTTTAATCTTGCAGGGATCGGTGATGGATTTTATGATAAGGCAGAGCATCTTTATTATTACCTTTTAGTTACATTCATCCTTCTTTAATAGAATTCTCTTATGCGCCTAATAAAATGGACGGGGATAGTTGCGGGCATTGCGTTAATTATTTCATGTTTTTCAACATGGGTAATTGTCAGGTCAAAAAATATTATGGTGAGTGGAGTAGATGCAACAGGCATTATGCTGGGCAGACCAGGGTATTTTCATTTTCTATTTGCTACTCTTTTTATTTTATTTACGCTTACACCAAGGATATGGGCCAAGCGGCTTAACCTGATAATAACTGCGATGAACTTTGCCTGGTCGATTCGGAATTATTTTGTTATATCGGCCTGTAGCGGCGGAGATTGCCCTGAAAAACAAACGGCCATTTATTTAATGTTGCTGGCCTCTTTGTTAATGCTGGTATCCTCTTTTTTCCCTGATATTAAGTTAAAGCAGAGTACCCCGGGCAGTAGTTGAAAAAAAAGCTGATGGAAATGATTGTTGGATTTATAATTCTGTATATATTCGTACTCATACCTACCTAAGCAGATTCCCGGATATTATCTACCCCCTTTGTAATTATTTGTTTCAATATTCCTGTTTACCACTTTCTTTTGAAAATCTCCGTTTTTAATTTACCTACGATTGCTGCCTTCGTGTCTACAAAATATGTTGCGGCCCTTAAATTTATTTCCTCCTTGCGATTTATATAAAATAATGTTTAACTAAATGGACTGTTCTTAGGAAAACCATTCAATATCTAACCGTCTCACCTTTTGGTGGGACGGCTTTTTATTATAGAAGCATTAGAATATCTGCTGGAGCTGTGATTGGTTATTATTGCACAAACAACCTGGCTACACCAAAGGCAGCACCCGCAGCTAAAGCTCCGATTAGAGTTACCCGGGCGGCGCCCCAAAAAGGGTTTACACCGGCGATTTTACTTTTAAAGTAGCCAAAAATGAAAAGACAAAGCAATGTGATAATTGCGGAAATCTGCAATCCCCGGGTTGGTGCATGCACAAAAAAATAAGGGCTAACTGCAACCAGTCCACCTACAGCATATGCAATTCCTATATTTAACCCAGATTTGGTGGCTCTTTGTGGATCAGGCTTATCTACTCCTAATTCGTATTTCATCATAAAGTCCGCCCATTGTTTTTTATCCTTCACAATGTCTTCCGTCGCTTTCTCCTGCATTTCTTCGCTTAGGCCTATATTGGCAAAAAATGATTTTGTTTCCTTTTTTTCAACATCCGGAACTTTTTCTATTTTTTCATATTCTCTTTTCAAATCTGCTTGGTAACGCACTTCTTCCGTTTTGCCGGCATGAAATCCGCCCAAACCCATAGCGATAGAACCAGCAGCCACTACTGCAATGCCAGCAACGGCAATGATGGAATTAGATGCCACAACTCCGCTAAGTCCCGCAATGAGTGCAAACGGAACGGTTAATCCATCACTCATACCAATAATAACATCGGTGAGCAGGTCACTTTTTTTTAAATGCTCTTCCGGGCTGCGCAGATGAAGGTCCATAGTACTAAGAATGGGGTATTATAATAAAAAGAATGTAGATCAGAGAAGTCATTAATCCCGATTAGTGTTGGATGAAAAAAATGGAAGAACATGTTTTCCTTTCCCCTTTTATATCTCTAATCCAGGCAAGATAGCGAATTGCCTATGATCTGTGCACATTCAAGAATTTGTTTTTGATTGATAATTAATGGAGGTGCCAATCGAATTTTATCTCCGTGTGTGGGTTTAGCCAATAGCCCATTTGCCTTCAATTGAAGACACACGTCCCAGGCAGCCTCTTTATCCTGGTGATCAATGACAATTGCATTTAATAATCCCTTGCCACGTACAAGGCTAATATGTTTTGACTGCAGTTTCATTAGTTCATTTCGTAATAGCTCACCCATGGCAATCGCATTCTCCGTCATATTTTCTTCCTTTAACACTTCCAGGGCTACCATGGCTGTTTTGCAGGCCAGGGGACTTCCGCCGTATGTAGAACCATGTTCACCGGGTTTAATTGTCAGCATTATTTCGTCATCAGCCAATACAGCGCTTACCGGCATCATACCACCACTCAGCGCTTTTCCCAGCAATAAAATATCCGGTCTTACTTTTTCATAGTCGCAGGCCAGCATTTTTCCTGTTCTTGCCAACCCGGTTTGAATTTCATCAGCGATAAATAATACATTCGCTTGCTCACAAGCCTGTTTCGCCCGGGCCAGGTAACCGTTATCCGGAACAACCACGCCAGCTTCACCTTGTATAGGCTCTACTAAAAATCCGGCGACATTTTTATTTTCGAGTGCCCTGGCAAGGGCTTTAATATCGTTGTATGGAATAACATCAAACCCCGGAAGAAAGGGGCCATAATTGTTTGTTGAAAGCGGATCACTGCTAAATGAAATAACACCCAGGGTCCTTCCGTGAAAATTTCCTTCACAAACAATAATGATGGCTTTTTCTGGTGGTATATTCTTTACTTCATAAGCCCATTTTCTGCAAAGCTTTATTCCCGTCTCCACGGCCTCAACCCCGGTATTCATTGGCAACACCTTATCGTAACCAAAATATTCGGTGATGTACTTTGCATATTCGCCCAGCTGATCACTATAAAATGCACGACTGGTCAGCGTGAGTTTTTGGGATTGTTCAATGAAAGCCTGCACGATCTTCGGATGGCAATGGCCCTGGTTCACGGCTGAATAGCCACTAAGAAAATCATAATATTTTTTGCCGTCTGCATCCCAAACAAATACACCTTCACCCTTTGATAAAACAACAGGGAGGGGATGGTAATTATGAGCGCCATATTTTTCCTCCAGTTCATAATAATATTGCGACTTTTCAGAAAGATTTATAGTTGATTGCATGATAGTTGAATTGATCAGTTAATAAAAGGAATGAAGAATAAAATGAAAAAATGAATCTGTCCAACAATGGATGGATGCGGAGATAACCTTAGTGGTTAAGCAAATCAAGATTATTTGCCAGGAATAATACTATGGAGATGTGGTTATTGATAATACAACTATTTGATGCAAGATAGTAATTTTAATTTTTATGGAACAGTTCAGCATCAAACCTGTGTTTTTTGGTTGAAAAAAAATTATTATGACGTATACTATCCCTCCTCAAACCCGCATAGGCCATGTTCATTTGAAGGTAGCAAACCTGGAAAGATCACTGGCATTTTACCGTGATCTGTTAGGCTTTACTGAGATGCAGCGGTATGGGGATAGTGCTGTATTTATTTCGGCCGGAGTTTATCATCATCATATTGGCCTTAATACATGGTACAGTAAAAATGCATCTCCGGCTCCTGTTCATTCAGCAGGACTTTTTCACACTGCAATTTTATATCCTGAACGGAAAGATCTTGCCGTCATCTTAAAAAGATTATTGGAGGCCAAATATCCGTTGACAGGAGCTTCAGACCATGGTGTATCCCAGGCATTATATATGAATGATCCGGATGGTAATGGGGTGGAACTCTATTGGGATCGCCCAAAGGAAAATTGGCCCCTGAACAAAGACAACCAACTGCAAATGGTATCAGATCCTCTCGACCTTGAAGATTTGTTGAAACTAGCCACTTAATTCCTTTACCATATAGTGTAGCGGGAAATTGAGACGCATTAAATTTTTCTTTTCAAAAATACCATATACCGTGCTTCCGCTTCCGCTCATAGAAGCATACAACGCACCGAATTCATACAATTTATTTTTTATGATTTCAATTTCTTGATGGTTACGAAATACAATTTTTTCAAAATCATTTATCAATTCATTTTTCCAGGTATGGATGGGCTTGGATATAATATCCTTAATTGGGAGCGCAGGCAGCCTGGGTGATATTTCATTGAATGCCTCGCCGGTATTTATATGTATTCCGGGATTGACAAGGATGAATTTATAGGTAGAAAGATCAAGAGTTATGGGCTCCAATATTTCACCTCTTCCACTTGCGAGGGCTGGATTATTTAAAATAAAAAAAGGACAATCGCTTCCCAGTTTAAGCGCATAACCGATCAATTGCTCTGTTGAAAGATGAAGTTCAAAAAGTTTGTTTAAAAGAACCAGGGTAAATGCTGCATCGGCGCTGCCGCCACCCAGTCCTGCACCAGTAGGGATTACTTTATGTAATTGAATTTGTACCGCAAGCAAATGTGGGAAGTCATTCCTGATAAGGTTTAACGCTTTGATGCAAAGATTATCTTTCACATCTCCGGGAACAGGAATTCCGCTGCTTGTAAATTCAAAAAAAAATCTTTGTTGTTCAATTGTTTTTTTTTCCAGGAGGTTAATACCTGGCGCAATCACTTCAATAATATCATAAAAAGGAAGCGGATAAAATATAGTTTCAAGGTCATGATATCCGTCTTTTCTTTTGCGCAGAATCCGGAGGCCAAGATTGATCTTACAGTTAGGGAAATCGATCACACTGGAAATTTTTTAAGCGGGGGAAATCGAATATAAGAAAAAGATAAACTTTGACAGACTAAAAAAAGGGTAGTTCAGGCCTGTATACATAAGACATTGTCAACGGTTTTTATTCCGGGTATTTATTTCATCCCGGATAGCGATAGCCCGGATATAATCTTCACTTTCCAAAACATCGCCCAGCAGGGTGTCCAGTTCTTCAAGCGTCATTGTTTTAAGATCTTCGTTACCGGTATTTCCCTGCTCTTCTACCACTACTTCCTGTTTTGATTTTTTCTTTTTTCCTCCTGCGCTGGTATCTTCCATCAGGATACCTGCACTTTCCAGGATGTTTTCGTAAGTGTAAATGGGACAACCGAATCGTACCGCCAGCGCCAGGGCATCTGAGGTACGGGAATCAATTTCTATGGTATCATGTTCTGAAGAACAAACCAATTTGGAGTAAAAGATGCCTTCCTGCAGATCGCAGATGATGATCTCATGGAGATCTATGATAAAAGCATTCATGAAGTTTTTTACCAGGTCATGGGTCAACGGGCGGCTGGGCTGCATTTTTTCAAGCGCTACGGCGATGGCCTGGGCTTCAAATCCTCCGATAACGATGGGGAGCCGGCGTAACCCGTTGATTTCCCCCAACACCACAGCGTAGGAATGTGTTTGGGTAATGCTATGAGATAAGGCCACTATTTCCAGTTCTATTTTCTTCATAAAATATCACACGAAACTAAGGATTTTGAACAAAAAATGATGGGGAAAAAATCGGCACCGATATTTTCAGCAATTTACCGGTAGGTTAATTTTATATTTTGATTTTTAATCACTTAAATTTTATTCCTTTCACCTTGCCTCAGGCCGGGTTATTATTTACAGGCCATCATCCGAAAATTGTCTGCGAATAAAAGTTCTGCAATAATTTTTGCTGTCCTGATGGATGAAAAATAGTAATTATAACCCCAATCAGAACCTGCCATCAATTTGAAAAATGCTGACTTTATTTATTGTTTCAAAAAGAAAGCCGGATGAAAATAAATCATCCGGCTCTTGCTTTATGTCATCTCGATGATGAAAGGAACTTTTTTTCTGTTTATTAAAGAGGCACAAACTTTCTTAAGCGACACCCTTCAATTTTTTAATAGCCTCTGTCATCTTAGGTACTACTTCAAATGCATCGCCCACAACACCGTAATCAGCGGCTTTAAAGAAAGGAGCTTCGGGATCTTTATTAATAACAACGATCACTTTACTCCTGTTTACCCCGGCCAGGTGCTGAATGGCTCCTGAAATGCCGATGGCAATATATAAATTGGGTGCAATGGCAAAACCAGTTTGACCTACATGTTCATTATGCGGACGCCAGTCAGCATCTGCCACAGGACGACTGCAGGCTGTAGCAGCATGCAATACTTTGGCCAGGTCTTCAACCATGCCCCAGTTTTCAGGACCTTTCAATCCCCGGCCTGCACTAACAACAATTTCCGCCTCCGTTAAAGGAACTTCGCCACTGGCTTTAGTTGTGCTTGTAACTTTTATTTTACCAGCTTCTGCCTTAGCATCAAAAGGAACGACTTCCGCTTTCCCTTCACCTTCAGATATTTTGTATGCATTTGCATTGAGCGAAATAATTTTTATGGGAGTATCCACAGCAATATTTGCAAATGCTTTTCCGGAGAAAACATTTTTCTTTACGATAAACCCATTACCTGTTTCAGGTAGAGCAACAGCTCCGGATACTAATCCTGCTTTCAACCTGGCCGAAAGCCTGGGAGCAATTGCTTTACCATCCATATTATTTGAAAATACAACCACGGTTGCACCAGTTGCTTCCACCACCTGCGCTATTACTTTTGTGTATAGTTGTGCATCAAATGAATTCAGAAATTCATTGCTCACATGGTGGATTTTCCTGACGCCATATTTTCCCAGGTCTGTAAGATCTTCCGCAGAATGGCCTAACAAGATTCCTTCAGAAGTAGTGTTCAATTGTTCAGCTATTTTAGAACCATAGCTCATCGCTTCCAGGGAAGATTTTTTTACCTGGCCTTCTGATTGGTCTATGAAAATTAATACTGACATAAAAATTTGAAATTTGTTGATTGGAATTTTTGAAATGAAAGACCACCTACATTTTACCCTTTCAATTGATGGTGTATTTTCCCATTTTCAAAAAGGTATTAAAAAACTTTTGCTTCTTCGTGTAGTAGTCGAACCAATTCTTCCACATTATCTGCATCTACTAATTTCACTCCTGCTTTTGCGGGTGGCAATCCAAAACTAGTCACCGAAGTCAGGGCTGTCACTTCTACTGCTTCCACCACTTTTAGTGGTTTGGTACGTGCCGCCATAATGCCCCGCATATTAGGTATACGTTGTTCGGCCATTCCTTTTTGCGCACTTACAACAACGGGCAGATCTACTTCATTAATTTCTTCACCTCCTTCTATCTCGCGGGTGATCGTTGCTTTGTTGCCGGCCAGTTCAAATTTTGCTGCGAGGGAAACAAAGGGAAGGTCCAGCAATTCAGCTACCATTCCGCCTATAGAGGAGCCGTTATAATCGATGGTTTCTTTTCCCGTAAAAATAATATCGTAATTCCCTTCTTTGGCTATAGCTGCAATTTGCGAAGCAATGGTAAAGCTATCATGGCTATCTATATTTACACGGATAGCTTCATCACCACCCAATGCAAGCGCTTTGCGGATGATGGGCTCTGTGTCTGCCATTCCCACCGTTACAAGATGTATAATTGCTGATGCATCTTTTTCTTTTAATTCAATTGCCCGGACTAATGCATACCATTCATCGTAGGGGTTGATGATCCACTGTACGCCACTGGTATCGAATTTCGTGTTGTTGTCGGTGAAAGCTATTTTTGCCGTGGTATCAGGCGTTTTGGTGATGCAAACTAAAATCTTCATGCAAGAGGTTTTGAGTGATCGTTAGAAACTTAGTTGTTTATGCAACTAAAACAAAGATAAGGGATGAAAATTAATTTGGGGTATTTCAGATCAAATATTTTGTACCATCATGGAACGGATAGAAAAACTAAAAAATTTTTTGCAGGCTAATCCGAAGGACAGTTTTATAAGGCATGCTCTGGCATTAGAATATGTTAAACTGGGTGATGACGCGGTTGCCCGTAATTTGTTTGAAATATTATTGCAACAGGACCCAGGGTACGTGGGTAGTTATTATCATTTAGGAAAATTGCTGGAGAGAAATAACGAGAATGAACTGGCTGTGCAGTGGTATCAGAAAGGTATGGAGCAAGCTCAAATGGCCGGCGAGAATCATGCTCTTGGAGAATTAAGAGGAGCTTATGAAGAATTAACTTTTTAAAATATTGAAATTTCCTTTAGGCGTGTACCAAAGGGGTCATATCTTACCGCTAACTCAAAGCGTAATTCATACAACAACAAATGAATCTTATCGATTCCTTCAGAGAATTTATAAACAGGCATACTCATTTCGCCGCAAAAGATAAATTGCTTGTGGCGGTTAGCGGCGGTATTGATTCCGTAGTGTTATGTGAATTATGTAAACAAGGCGGATATGATTTTGCTATTGCCCATTGCAATTTTCAGTTACGGAATGCGGATAGCGAAAGGGATGAAAAATTTGTTGGTGAGCTGGCTGATCATTATAAAGTAGATTTCCATGTGATCAGGTTTGATACCAGGAAAATTGCCAAGGAAAAAAAACTGGCAACGCAGGTAGCTGCCAGGGAACTGCGCTATCAATGGTTTGAGGAAATAAGGCAGAAAGGAGGTTATCAATATATTTTAACGGCACATCATGCCGATGATAATATTGAAACGGTGATGATGAATTTTTTTCGCGGTACAGGGATCCGGGGTTTAAAAGGAATAGAACCCAAACGTGATTTTATTGTGCGTCCCTTATTGTTTGCCCGTCGCTACGAATTGCAAAGGTTTTTAGAAGAGAATAACCTGCCATTTGTTTCTGACTATACTAATCTGCAGGATGACTATACCCGAAATTATTTCAGAAACCAGGTGATTCCTTTCATCGAAAAATCATTTCCCGAGGTCAATGAAAATATTCTTTCCAATGTGAGCAGGTTCAGGGAAGTTGAAACCCTGTATAACCAGGCTGTCACAATACATAAGAAGAAGTTAATGGAGTGGAAGGGAAATGAAATTCATATTCCTGTTTTAAAATTGATGAAATCATCTCCACTTAACACAATCGTTTATGAGATCATAAAAGAATTTGGTTTTCATGCCTTGCAGACACCGGAAGTAATAGCCTTGCTCGATAGCGAATCGGGGAAATATGTTCAATCATCTACGCACCGCATAATCAGGAATCGTAAGTGGCTGATCATAGCCCCTGGCCAATTGGAAGAAACAACCCTTGTCGTTATTGATGAAGCAGGAAACTGGCCTTTTCCTGGCGGGGAATTACATTTGGAAAGTATAGCATCCTCAACCGGCAAAGCGACAAGTGCTCCCACCATCGCTTTGTTGGATGCCGCCGGAATAAAATTTCCATTGTTGCTGCGAAAATGGAAACATGGAGATTATTTTTATCCGCTGGGTATGAAAAAGAAAAAAAAGCTTTCCCGTTTTTTTATAGATCAGAAACTTTCTAAAACGGATAAAGAAAACATTTGGGTATTGGAAATGAATAAAAAGATTATCTGGATAGTCAATCATCGTATTGATGACCGATTTAAGATCACTGCAAGTACAAAAATGGTATTACAGATCAGGTCCAGCCTTTAGCCTTCATGTATAATTTTATTCCTTCAATACAATAGGATATAGCATCGAATCCCGCGATCAGCTTTCCCAAAACGATTACGAAAGCAAGGCCAAAAAGAGCCCCCCATATATGTGCGGAGTGATTGATATTCCCCGCACCTTTTTTATCCAACACGGCGGAGATGATAAGGTAAAGAGGTGCAAATACAAAACCCGGGATAGGGATGGGAATAAAAAAAATGTAAACCTCGGTATAAGGCGCTATCAATAATCCCGCGAATATGACAGCACTTACT
>JBGTNK010000117.1:0-1871 GCA_041743125.1 Chitinophagaceae bacterium | reverse complement strand
CAACATTCTTTGCCAATTTTAGGCATATGCCGTGGATTGCAATTGGTTAATGTTTTGCATAACGGAAAACTTATTAACGATCTGAACCACTTCAACGAAAAACATAATAAGGTAGAAAACATAGATAAAGAACATACAGTTAAGATTATTGAAAACAGCCTCCTGCATGAAATTGTGAAGGTGAAAGAGGGTGCCGTAAACAGTGCGCATCACCAGGCTATTGAGGTATTGGGAAAAGATCTGATGATAAACAGCCTTGCAGATGATGGCACGATTGAAGGACTAGAATGGAAAGATAAAGGGAAGAAGCCGGTAATGTTATGCATTCAATGGCACCCCGAAAGAATGTTCCAGTCTTTGAACTCGCCTTTTGCAAAAAATGTCAGAAATTGGTTTATTGAAGAAACCCTACAATCTATAGCAGCAAGAAAATGAAAATCATAAATCCCGCTAGCGGACAACTTATCTGTGAAGTAACAGAAGACAACCCGGAAACAATAAAAGAAAAATTTCATTTATTGAAAAAAGGTCAATTGTTATGGGCTGCTGTTCCCATAAAAGAAAGGATACAATGCATGGAGCAATTTTATTTGTTACTGGAAAAACATAAAGATGACCTGGCAAAAACCTTAACCAGCGAAATGGGAAAACCAATTCAACAATCCTATAACGAATTAAATGGAGCCAGAAGCCGGATTCAGTATTTTATTCAAAATTCTGAAAAATGGCTTACAGAAGAATGGATCACTACAGAAGGATCAACAACGGAGAAAATCAGCTATGACCCATTAGGCATAATTGCTAATATTTCTGCCTGGAATTATCCTTACCTGGTTGGAGTGAATGTATTTGTTCCTGCACTCATCGGGGGAAATGCTGTATTTTATAAACCTTCAGAATATGCTACGCTAACGGGTATGAAAATTCAGCGATTGCTGTATCAATCTGGAATTCCGCAAAATGTTTTTCAAACTGCAATCGGCAAAGGGGATGTTGGAGATTTGCTACTTCAACTTCCTTTGAGTGGCTACTTTTTTACCGGGAGTTATAAAACAGGAAAATACATTGCTGAAAAAGTGGCGTCCAAATTGGTTCCTTGTCAATTGGAGCTAGGTGGAAAAGATCCTTTGTATGTAATGGATGATATTTCAGACATTGAAAAAGTGGCAGCTGCTGCACTAGAAGGAGTAGTATACAATAATGGCCAGAGTTGCTGCGCCGTAGAAAGAATTTATGTTCATGAAAAAATATTTGACTCTTTTGTAAAGGCATTCATAGAACAAGCCAAAAAACTGGTAGTTGGTGATCCGTTAGAATTCTCAACTGAGATTGGTCCTTTAAGCCGGATAGAACAAAAAGATTTTTTGCTCGATCAAATAAAAGATGCCAGGGAGAAAGGAGCAAAAATATTAACGGGGGGAGATGATGTAGAGGGTGCAGGTTACTACCTAAAACCTGCTGTGCTAATTAATGTTAACCACAGCATGAAGATCATGAAGGATGAATCTTTCGGTCCTGTTGTGGGTATACAAAAAGTTAAGGATGACCAGGAAGCTTTGCATTTGATGCAGGATACAGAATATGGACTCACAGCTGCTATTTATTCTGATAGTCTAGAACGGGCTGAATCTTTAATGAATCAAATTAATACCGGAACCGTATACTGGAACTGTTGTGATCGTGTAAGTGCCTCCCTGCCCTGGTCAGGACGAAAAAATTCAGGGTTGGGCACTACGCTTTCTTACCAGGGAATACGTGCTTTTGTACAGCCCAAATCCTACCATCTTAGAAGCAATTAAAATAATATTCTGAATTTTATTTTTTGCGAATTATTTCCTGGTTCGGAGCGCCGAAAATGATACCGGATCCGG
>JBGTNK010000116.1:0-26878 GCA_041743125.1 Chitinophagaceae bacterium | reverse complement strand
GTGCCTATTACCAAAATTGAATTGGTAGAAGAGATTCATAAATATCTGTAACAAGAATATTCGCTTCGGTTCTTAATCTTTTGCCCAATAGTCTACAACCACCACTTTTTCGAGGTGAGGTGAAAGTATAGCTCCAAAAGCTTTATGTGCCGGATGTGGTAAATAAATATCCCGGTCTTTTTCACTGGAGAAACTCAGGAAAAAACAATGCGTTAATCCCTGGTTCAGATTTTCAGGACTATTATTAGTTCCCCATTCAATACTTTTTATCTCCTTTATTTGAGATGGCAGCGCCATAAAAGCAGTTTCCACCTGCTTCACTTGTTCGGAAGTTGCAACGTCTTTAAATTTAAACAACACAACATGTCGTAGCATTTTGTTTTCTTTTTGAGTAGCTGAAATAATAATGGCAACCAAAAAACAGGCTGCGATTGCGGTTATGATTTTTTTCATTTCTTTTAGTTTGTACTGCTAAAGGAATTATTTTTCAGAAATTCTTAGCAATACTACTCAAAATAATATCTATCTGTTGCTCTTAATCTTTTTTAGATGAAGGTTGAAGGGTGAATTCAAGGTAATTAATTATGTCACCTTCTGAATTTTGCGAGATTTTAAATTCTACTGTCGGAGATGAGGTCATATTTAATTTTGCCATTTGATCTTTGTCAAGTTGCACACTGTATATTCCCGGGGGCAAACCAGCATAATCAAAGTATCCATCAGCATCTGTAATCAAACGAACTACAAGATGAGATTGACTATTTCAGCAGGGTTATTTTTTTCCTAATTGGATTGAATTGTATTGAATTCAATATTCAGTGAAACCGACATACAATACAGGTAACCTGGTGTAAATAAATTTCAAATGATATTGGACTAAGTAAATACCATTATCAAATGGAGAAGGAAAAGATTAATTTTACAGAATGCCATTAGTTGATTTGTATTAAGAAAAAAAGAAATAAAAGAAAATCTTGTGTGGATAGAGAGTTTGTAGATCATTTCCCATTTCCCTGATAAAAAGTTATTTTCTTAATTTAATCGGGGTGGCTCTGCCGGGGTTTTGAATAATAAAATAAGTACACACTTTTCTTAAACCGCATTGCTGGCATTTGGGATTTCGTGCAAGGCAGGTATAACGTCCATGCAGGATTAACCAGTGGTGCGCTTTGTGTATTAATTCGCGGGGAATATTTTTTATCAGTTCTTTTTCTACGGCCAGTGGTGTAGAAGCATTTTTTGAAACCAGGCCAATTCTCTTGCTCACCCGAAATACATGGGTATCGACAGCCATGTTGGGTTGTTTATCCACTACAGAAGTTATTACATTAGCTGTTTTTCTTCCAACACCGGGCAATTTTACCAATTCATCAACTGTCATGGGTAGTCTGCCTTCAAAGTTTTCCATTATCATTTTCGCCATTCCAATCAGGTGCTTTGTTTTGTTGTTGGGATAGGAAATACTTTTTATGTAAGGAAGTAATTCGTCAAAACCAACCCGGCTCAATGCATCTGCATCAGGAAATTTTTCAAAGATGGCCGGTGTTGTCATATTAACCCTTTTATCCGTGCATTGGGCTGAAAGAATTACAGAAACCAAAAGCTGGAAGGGATTATCATAGATCAGTTCTGTTTCAGCTTCCGGGACGGTTTCTTGAAAATATTCCAAAACGAAATGGTATCGTTGTTTAAGGGTCATAGTTACAAAGCTAACAGGTCAAAGGATAAAAGGAATAAGAATATAACAGAGGAAAACAATAGAACGAAAGAGATTGAGAAGATGAAGCAGTGTTCAAAAAAAACATCCGCCAAAGGCGGATGTAAATAAGGTTAAAAAAAATAGCGGAAAAGTTTAAACAGTTTCCGTCGATTTTTCACGGGCATAATTCAGAATGTTTAAAATCACCTCGGTGCGTGGGGTTTCATGGATTTGGTCAAGCCTTAGCATAGATGTTTTTAAAACAGTGAGTTTTTCCCGTAATGTCCAATCCACACTTAAAGCCTGCTCAATAGCAGTGTTAAGTTGGGGAGTACTTTCGTTGTACAAATACAATAAAAGGTCCTCGGGGGTAAAATTTCTCATTAGCAAACCATTAATGTCCTTAAAAAGTGAATGTTCCAGAAATTGTGAATGTCCTGTTTATAAACGTAGAACTAAAGTTCATATTGTTCAAAAAAAGCTACTTATTCACCTTTTATTGCCTTTTCAGGAATAAGATACAAATCTTCATTATCTCTTTTCATGAGGTATTTTTCCCGGGCGTATTTTTCCAGGGTGGCGGGATTAGACTTAAGTTGCTCTAATTCTTTTCGTTCGGTATTGATAAGGGTTGAGTAATATTCTTTGCTCTCCCGGATTTCCCTTAGTTGATTTTTCCGGGCCGCTTGTGTAAAAACATCATTCTTATCGATAAACAACATAATAATTGCAAAAACCCCTACAGTAATAAAGTATTTATTTTTAAGCCAGGCAGGAATTTTTCCCAAACTTTTTTGAAAAAAAGGTTTGGGATAAATGCTACCGTTTGAAATATTTTCCATATCCGGAATTTGAATGTCTTACAATTGCTCTGAAAAAAAATAGTTATCAGAGTATATTAGCTCTTGCCACCAAATTTAATCTTTCCGTTTGGATAAAAAGCACTGCTGCCCAATTGTTCTTCTATCCTGATCAATTGATTGTACTTAGCTATACGGTCTGTACGGGAAGCCGAGCCAGTTTTAATTTGACCGCAGTTTAATGCAACAGCAAGATCCGCAATCGTTGTATCTTCTGTTTCTCCGCTTCTATGACTCATGATGGTATTATACCCGTTGTGCTGGGCCAGCGTTACGGCATTGATCGTTTCAGTGATAGTGCCTATCTGGTTTACCTTAACCAATAATCCGTTTCCAATTCCTTTGTCAATTCCGGTTTGCAGACGGGTTACATTGGTTACAAAAAGATCATCGCCCACCAACTGGCATTTATCACCTACAGCTTCCGTCAGCATTTTCCAACCGGCCCAATCATCCTCTGCCATCCCATCTTCAATAGAAGCAATCGGATATTGTTTTACCCAGCTAGCCCAGTATTTTACCAATTGCTCGCTGCTCATTTCTTTGCCATCACTTTTATGAAAAATATATTTCTTCTTCTTAGCATTCCATAATTCACTGTTAGCCGCATCCATCGCAATGGTGATCTGGCTTCCTGTTTTATATCCTGCAGCTTGTATAGCCGTTAAAACTGTTTCAATTGCTTCTTCATTACTTTGAATATTGGGTGCAAAACCTCCTTCATCACCTACATTGGTACTGAATCCTTTTTTCTTCAATACGGTTTTAAGTGCATGAAATATTTCAACGCCCCATCGTAAGCCTTCGCTGAAGCTGGTGGCACCAACAGGCATTACCATAAATTCCTGGAAATCTATTTTATTATCAGCATGTGCACCACCATTCAGAATATTCATCATGGGAATAGGGAGCGTTTTTGCATTAGTGCCGCCGATATAGCGATACAATGGCAAGGCTGCTTCTTCTGCAGCAGCTTTTGCCACAGCCATACTAACGGCCAGCAAAGCATTAGCGCCTAACTTTCCTTTATTGGGTGTGCCATCCAGTTCTATCATCATTTCATCCAAGCCGGTTTGATCAGCAACATCATGACCTAATAAGGCAGGAGCGATTATGGAGTTTACATTTTTTACAGCTTTGAGTACCCCTTTTCCAAGATATATTTTCTTATCAGCATCACGAAGTTCAACGGCTTCATGTATTCCGGTACTGGCGCCACTGGGCACCGCGGCACGTCCCAATGCTCCTTCATCAGTAATTATATCTACTTCCACTGTTGGATTACCTCTTGAATCTAAAATTTGCCTGGCGAAAATTTCGGAAATGTAACTCATAGCATGTTTGATTTAAATATTTAGATAAAATTGAAAAAGGCAAGCGGATGCAAATGTAATCAACTTTGTTTGTGTGCACATTTTAGGCCATTCAAAATTTATTTTCAGGTTATTAAACAGAATAAAAAAGAAGGCTGTTCGCAAGGCATTATTTTAAGCATTCTGCGCAAAACCTGACCAGGAAGGATTTAGTAAACTTGAAGATCACCTATAATATTGATGAGGTATTTATTGTCAGTATCCTTCCACCATTCTATATTTCCATTGGCCATCCGGATGCCGTAGTTGGAATCATACTTCAGGTTTTCAGAATCATCCGGCATCCATATACCTACTTTATATAATCCGCGATCAAATGTATCATGAAATTGAATGGTTTGCCGGATACTATGATTTCCACGGGGAGAAGCATCAGCAGGCAACCAATTTCTTGAATCTACATGTACGGGGAATTCTTTTACTTCTTTTTTTTCATTGATAAGAACAAGATACACCGGCCTTTTATTAATGAATGGGGCAAAGCCGAAGTTATTAAGCTCAATCCAAAATTCTCCTCGTTCACCCCGGTGGATCCATTTTGGAAGGGTGGCTTCTTTCAACTGAAGCCGGTAGCCTAAATGATCCCTTATATATTCGTAGGCGGTCCTGGTTATTTCCCTGCCATTTTTATCAAGAAAATAATCTTCATTGGCCGTCATTTTATTATTGCGGAATTGAGAGAGGGTAACCATTTGTTTTTTCCATGCTGCTATATTGATGTTATAGTTATGAACCACACTAAAGCTGCTGTATGCATGTGCTTTCATTCTTTTTATGGCTAACCAGCCCCCCTGGTTGCCGTGAGCTATTTTATTAAATGTTCCATACCAATTTCCATTATAAGGCATTTCGCCATCTACAATCGTTGATAAGCCTTCCTTTTCTACCATGAAATAATCCTTATCAGGCCAGCGATAATCCCAATGTGCATTTATTCCCTGGTCCAGGACAAAGTAAGCGTTTTGAAATCCGATCCGGTTGTAGTCCTCATTGTTTAAAGGATAATATAAAAATGGGTTTCCCTCAAATTGCCTGATAAATCCGGCACTATTGGTTTTATATATGGTTTCTCTTACCTGCACTTTTCTGTTTTTTGGAATTGCTTTCAAAATATCCCTGAGCACAATTTTTTTGTACAAGGGAGAATTGTCTAATCCCGAATGGTGCCATTCACCCCACAATCCCAGGAAACCAGCCTGGAAGGCAAAGATCAGCGATTCGTTTTTTTGCAAGAATGATTTGAGCTGGGTAAGATGTCTTTTTATATCACCATAAGTTTCATATGGGCTATTATCATCTTGCCGGTAAGCGAAAACCAGAATTACTTTATATCCCGATTTTTTTATCTCATCAAATATGACCTGCATATTCTTAAAGGCATTGTCTGGGATAGAGGCCTTCATATAATCAGTCAGGTAAAAGTATAGTTGTGTTAACTTGGTTTTTTCATTGAAATTATTTTCGTCGGCTGCAATAAAACTTGAGAAATTGTTGGAATAATTGATCCGATGATAGGGATTCAGAAGATTACTTGCTTTCATGATATGTTCTAATCTCAATCCTCTTTCAGGATTACTGATAGGTCTTCTTCCATTAATATCGTCTGGCCGGATGCCATGAAAATAAACCGTTTGAGTTTCGCAGGATGTACATGAAGTTGAATAGGGAACAGTAGCTGTCATCCTGGTGGCGGGGATGGCAGTTTCTCCTGTTTCTTTTTTACATGAAAAAAAAGCTAACAGGCAAATCAGAATTGATGCTACTTTATTGATGGTGGTGGCTTGGCAAGTTCAATTTCAATATACAGAAAATTGCTGAATGAGAACAAGATTATCCGTTGAATAGCGGCGATTAAATAAAGCTAATGCGGTTTGGTGCTTTCAAAAGTTTAGTAATTATCATAACCGGATTTGAAAAACAGGAAGTTGTGTATATGGAGTTTTATGATATCTACCAGCAAATATTTTAATATCTCAATTTAACCAGGGCTTTTCGCGGTTAAATTCCTGAATACGTCTTCAAGATTTCGTGTTTCGCTTTGCAGGGAAATAATGTTCAGATTATTTGTCAAAGTAAATGCTACTATTTGTTTTTTTAATTTTTCAGGTTCTGCCGTATTGAATTTCCAGGTAGTGGAATTTGTTCTGCTTACTTCTTGTCCAAATGAACCGTAAATCATTTCTTCCTCCACTATTTCTTTTACTTCAAGAATTACTATTGTTGAAGCATTGGTGTTGATGCTTAAATGGCTTAATTTATCGTCAGCAACCAAGGTACCTTTGTTAATGATGATAACCCGGTCACAAATAGCTTCTACTTCCTGTAGAATATGCGAGGAGAACAAGACTGTTTTTTTTAAACCCTGTTGTTTGATCACGTCCCTGATTTCTATGATTTGGTTGGGATCCAGGCCGCTGGTTGGTTCATCTAATATTAACACTTCCGGGTCATGGATCAATGCTGCAGCAAGTCCTGTTCTTTGTTTATAGCCTTTTGATAATTGCCCTATCTTCTTTTTACTTTCTGATGTCAAACCAACCGTTTCCAAAACATCATCAGTTGCCTTTTGTCTATGTTCAATGCCATGTAGCTCTGCTACAAATCCGAGGTATTCTTTTACAAACATGTCATAATACAACGCATTAAGTTCAGGCAGGTATCCAATTTTCTTTTTTATTTCCAATGGGTTTTCGGATACATTTATTCCCGTTACCAGCGCTTCGCCATCGGTTTGTTTTAAATAACCGGTAATGATCTTCATCGTGGTAGATTTGCCAGCGCCGTTCGGCCCCAGGAATCCCACCACCTCGCCCATATTAACTTTAAATGAAATATTGTTTACTGCTTTTTGTTCGCCAAATTCTTTGAGCAGGTTTTTTACTTCAATTGACATAGCATGCAAATTAGCTAAATCAGGAACAATGCCAGCAGTAATAGACTGGAACAGAGAAAAGTTTTTGTATAAACCAGTATGGTAAATATGTAAAATGGACAGAGATGCTTAACGTATTATTTTACTGCTACTGCTATTTTAGAATCGGCCGTGCCGTAATATAAGAACCATTTTCCTTTGTATTGTGTTAGGCCTTCTGCAAAACAAACCTGGTTTACCTGGCCCGTTATTTCATAATTCTTTTCTGGTTTTAAAAAATATTTATCCATCCGGTCCACTACTTTAGAAGGGTCATTTTTATCCATCAGAATTTGGGATACTGTATATATATTACCGGGCAGAGAGGTGTCTCCATCCATTTGTTTGTTCCGGGTATTGTAGATCAAAACAATTCCCTTTGCAGTTAACATGGCAGCAGGACCGGGTTCTACCAAATCGCTGTCAAATTTCCCTTTGCGGGGTCCAAACACAGATTTTAATTTCCCGCCATCTGTTTCAGCCGGCATCCAATTCACCAAATCATCTGAAGAAGCAAGAAAAATATCGGTATCGCCCCAATACATCCAGAATTTTCCATTTATTTTTTTTGCTACAGGCTTCCCGTTTTGGTATTCACAAACAATGGCACCCGACTTGCTCCATTCATTTAAATATTTTCCATTGTAAGCTTTGCTGAAAACCGGGCCGTATTTTGTCCAATGATACAAGTCGCTGGATGTTGCAATCAATAATCTTGCTTTGTCGCCATCATATGCCGTATAGGTTAAATAATATTTGCCATTTTCATCTTCTGCTATCCGTGGATCCTCGCATCCTCCTTCCCATTCATATTTTTTTGAAGAATCATTATCCGGATATAAAACCGGCGTTGGATGCCTGGTAAAATGAAGACCGTCCAGACTAAATGCAATACCAACTCTTGAAGTACCTGAATATTTTCCCACCGTATCCTCTGCACGGTATAAAAGAAATAGGGTATCATTCCTTGTTATTGCAGCGGGATTGAAAACATCCTTGGCTTCCCAGTTTACATTCTCTTTTCTTACCGGACAGAAAAAAGTGGTAGAACTGACAGGTAAAAGAACCGGATTTGCGGAATCGGCTTTTTCAAATGGAAGTAATGGCCAGTCCTGGTTTGCTTCGTTTTTATCGTTGGTAGTATTATTGGTACAAGAGCCAAATATGGCTATAAGGAGCCCTAAAACTATTTTATTCATAAAATTATTATATCACCAAATATAAGCCTGTTTCTCACGAAAGATGAATCATGAAAATGTCAATGAATGATTATCTTTATTCATTCCGAAAAAAATGAAGATTCTCTTTTATACTATATTGGTTATGATGGCTGCTGAGAGTTTTCAGCTAGAAATATTTTTAGATGATAGAAGTCAAAAGGTTGAACAGATATATAATGCCGGCGAAAAGGATAAAAGTGAAACAGACGATTTAATTAAAAAGGTTGATAAATTATGTAACCAAACCTGTCTGAAGTATAACCTTTGCTTATTGCCTGGACAAGTGAATATCCCGTTTACAATTTTCAGAACTTCCCGGGGATTTTATTCACTCCCATATTTACCTCCAGAATTTTGATGCGGCCAAATAATTATTTTATGCATTATTGAAAGTGCATAGTTTTTCTAATTATCATTTTTATCAATATTCCAAGATGAAATTTATAAAATTTACAAAGGGCGACTTTTTTGGCGGCCTGACAGCGGGAATTGTTGCATTACCGCTTGCTCTTGCTTTTGGTGTTCAATCGGGGTTGGGGGCATCTGCCGGACTATACGGTGCTATTTTCCTCGGATTTTTTGCTGCTGTATTTGGCGGCACACCATCCCAGATCAGCGGCCCTACCGGGCCTATGACGGTTGTGTCTGCCGCTACTATTGCATTTTTTCTCAATAATGCAGGAGACGGGACTATCGGCTCTGTATTGGGAGCCATCATTGCCAGTTTTGTACTAACCGGAATTTTTCAGATCCTGATGGGGGTCCTTAAGATTGGTTCTTTGATCAAGTTCATCCCATATCCTGTTATTTCAGGGTTTATGAGTGGAATAGGTGTGATCATTATCCTGTTGCAATTATTTCCGGCCCTTGGGCTAGCCTCTCCAAAAACTACCATTGATGTGGTAAGAGAAATAATTCCTGCTTTTCAAAATATTAATACATGGGCACTAATTTATACTGGTCTTACCATCATAATAATTTATTTGTTTCCCCTGTTGACTAAAGCGGTACCCAGCACATTGATCGCCTTACTCGTAGTAACTGGTTTGTCTGTTATACTTGATAATGAGGTGCCCATTATAGGCGACATTCCAAGGGGCTTTCCACCTCTGCAGCTTGAGGCACTTTTCACTGTAAGGCCGGAATTCTATAGAATGGTTCTTGAGGCCAGCATCACCCTGGCCGCCCTGGGAGCGATTGATTCACTTCTCACATCGGTAGTGGCAGATAACGTAACAAAGACCAAGCACAACAGTAATAAAGAACTGATAGGGCAAGGAATAGGCAACACCATAGGTGGATTGTTTGGAGGGCTGCCCGGAGCCGGTGCTACCATGCGGACATTGGTTAATATAAGATCAGGTGGAAGAAACAGGATTTCCGGCGTTATTCATTCTCTTGTACTTCTTATTATTTTATTGGGAGTAGGTAAATATGCCGCATTAATACCAAAATCCGTATTAGCAGGTATCCTGATTACAGTAGGGATAGGCATTCTGGATTATAAAGGATTTAAACATATTAATAAAGTACCCCGGGCAGATGCAGCCATTATGATAATAGTATTGCTTGTAACTGTTTTCCTGGATCTATTAATTGCAGTGGGTGTAGGAATGGTGATGGCGGCTTTCCTGTTTATGAAAAAAATGAGTGACATAGCCCAGGAGAAAACCAAAGTAAGAGGCATGTCAGAACTACAGCGGGAAGAAGGCTGGAGTGATGAGAAAATGTCGGATTACATCAGGGAAAATGTTATGGTGAAACACCTGGACGGGCCACTCTTTTTTGGTTTTGCTTCCGGTTTTTCGGAAGGAGTTGCCAAATTGAAAAACATAAGGTATGTAATCATCCGGATGGAAAAAGTTCCATTTATAGATCAGTCCGGACTTTATGCATTGGAAGAGGCCATACTATCCCTGGAACAACGGAATATCGAAGTGCTTTTAACGGGATTGCAGGACCAGCCAAGAATTAGGATGGAAAAGATCAACCTGATACCGGGATTAATTGGCAAGGATAATATTTTTTCTACATTCAGTGGTTGCGTGAACTGGCTAAAAGATAAATTTCCTCATTAAAGAAAAACTGCTGCCCCGGGGCAGCAGTTTTTCTCTTTTCATTATAGATCTTCGAATTCATATAAAGGATCTATATGTGTGCCTGCTTTCATTTCAAATACAGGATTGATCAGGCCATCTTTTAACCCATATACCCAACCGTGGAGATCCGGGCGATTATCATTTTTCCATGCCCGCTGTATAACGGATGTTTTGGCGAGATTCATTACCTGTTCTTGAACGTTAAGCTCAACAAGTTTGTCAAAGCGGAGTTCTTCCTCTTCAATAGCATCCATTTCGGTGCGATGAATACGATATATATCCTTAATATTCCTCAGCCACATATTCAACACCTGGTTAAAGTCATGTTTGGTGATGGCTGCCTTCACTCCTCCGCAGCCATAGTGCCCGCAAACAATAACATGCTTAACTTTTAAATGATTCACTGCATATTCCAAGACACTCAGCACATTAACATCCGTATTAATTACAAGGTTGGCAATATTGCGGTGTATAAATATTTCGCCGGGCTGCGTTCGGGTAATTTCGTTAGGAGGTACCCGGCTGTCACTGCAACCAATCCATAAAAATTCCGGCGTTTGAACGTGAGCCAGTCGATCAAAAAACGATGGATCAGCATTTTGTTTTTCAGAAGCCCATGTTTTATTTTCCTGTAATAATTTTTGGTATGAATGCATTATGATAGATTTTGGGGTTACAAATTTATTTTACTTCAGTTTTTTTCAATTTTTTTTCGTGGGTTCGGATAATATCTGCTTTGTCTTTTTCTGCGGTAATGATCTTTTCTGAAAATCCCTGGTCCTTGTAATTACTTCTTTTTAATTCTACAATAATATTTTTCAAAGGTGCGTGCAGCATAAAATCTTCAATTGTTTCTACTACATCCTTATCTATAAAATCGGCTCTTGCAGCATCAATGAGTACATATGAATTCTCAGGTACTTTCTCCAGGCGGTTCTTAATGATGGCTTTGTTAAGAAATGACACATCTTTTCTAAGACGGAAAAGATATTTATTGTGATCATTCACTACAAACACTGCTGATTTGAAATTGCTTCGGATAACAAAGAAGAGCCCTACCCCAATCCCGATCATGATGCCTTTTAACAGGTCAGTTACCAGTATGGCTACTATTGTGATAATAAAAGGTAAGAACTGGTCAAAGCCCTTTTTGTAAAACGCTTTAAACAGGGCTGGCTTGGCCAGTTTATAACCAGTAAAAATAAGGATGGCCGCAAGTGCTGCCTTAGGAATCAGGTTTAATAATACAGGAATGAACGCAACACAAACCAATAGCAGGATACCGTGATATATTGTAGACATTTTTGTCTTAGCACCTGAATTGACATTTGCCGATGACCTGACGATTACACTGGTTACCGGCAAACCTCCTAACAAACCAGAAACGATGTTGCCAATGCCCTGGGCTTTTAACTCCCTGTTGGTAGGTGTTACCCGTTGATATGGATCGAGGTCATCAACTGCCTCAATGCTTAATAAACTTTCCAGGCTGGCAACAAGTGCCAGTGTAATACTGGTGGTCAATACCTGGCTATTGAAAAAATAATTCCAATCAGGCCTGCTAAAAAAGGAAAAAAATTCACTGGTTGATGAGGCCACAGGAAGAGAAACAAGGTGGTCTTTGCCTAAACCCATTCCCGAATAATATTCATTAAACAGGAAATTAATGCCAATCCCCATAAATACTATAATGAGGGGCGCAGGAATCAATTTGAATAATCCTTTTTTCCGCATTGATATTTTATCCCAGATGAAATAAAACACCAGGCAGCTTCCTCCAATTAGTAAGGCCACTGGTGTGATGTCCCAAAATGAATAGAAAAAGTTGGAGAACATATTTCCTTTAACGGGAACACCCTCATCCGTTTCAAATTGGGAATCATCGCCCAATAAATGAGGAACCTGGTTTAAGATTAATATGATGCCAATAGCGGCCAGCATTCCTTTGATAACATTATTGGGTATATAGTCTCCAATAACTCCCGCTTTCAAAAAACCAAAGACGATTTGAATCAAGCCACATATGACAACGGCTGTTAAAAATGTTTCAAATGAAGGAAGCGTAGAAAGAGACATGGCCACAATAGCCGTGAGACCAGCAGCCGGACCGCTAACACTTAAGTGAGATTTACTACCCAGCCCAACCACAATACCACCTACAATGCCGGCAATAATGCCACTGAACAACGGCGCATTAGAGGCAAGCGCAACTCCTAAACATAAGGGCAGCGCTACCAGGAAGACAACAATAGAAGAAGTAATATCATTCGGGAAACTAATAAAATAATCTTTTGCACGGGGTGCCATATACTCAGGTTTTAAATTAAACAATACATCAATGCCACTGGCAATGGGCAAACAATCATAACCTGCCGTCTATGCAGGAATAGTAATGAATATCAGAAAAGATTATTTATAGTTTGGGAGGGGGGCCGGTCAATTCGCCATGATAGGCTAAGTAGGTATCAACGTCAGAATTATGGGCAGTTTGGGAGCTAATAATTAACGGTTGTTCATTTGAATGAACATCATGGAGGTATTCAGAAAGCGTATTAGGACCGTTGGGAGTTTTTTCTTCAGTAGTATTCGCAAAAGGGTTATTGGTCGAATTTTGTTTGGGTATTGTTTGCCCTTTCTTCCCTGTGTCCTCATTGGCAATGGCTTGTTGGGCGCTAAATACAAAAGGGATACTGACAGTCAACCACAACAATGCCAGTATCATGACGATACAGGAAATAAATTGTTGTTTTGAAACGTGCAAATCTCTTTTCATACTTTGGGTCAAAAGTATATCATAACAACAACAATCAAAATGAGTTCAATATCTTAACAAAAAGATAGGGTTCATAATTCCCCGGAATTTTCAGGCAAATGATCATATTCATTTTTCCAGGCATACCATCCAAATATCATAAGGCCGATGGCAATCGGCGTAAAAATGGCGATAATGATGATCCAGATCACAGGGTTATTAATGTCCTTGGTGCCTTCAGAATCTATATGAGTAATAGCCCCGGATATTAAAAAGTAAATAATAACTGGGGCCAGCAGGAGCCAGACTATACCAAGATATTTTTTCAGTGTGTTCATTTTATTATAATTTTTATTACCCCATCAGGGAATCAGAGTTTAATCTGCTACATCCTCATCAACTGAATTTTTTAAGTAAATGGTTCCGATTATAAGGCATAAGATCGCAATTCCGATTGGATACCATAACCCTACTAAAGGATCCCTGGGGTATGTGGTTGTTAATAGTAAACCAATAAAAGGAACCAGCCCGCCAAAAACACCATTGCCGATATGATAGGGCAGCGACATAGAAGTATATCTAATCTTAGTGGGGAAAATTTCTACTAAGAACGCAGCGATGGGACCATAGACCATGGTAACATATAGGATTAATAAGAAAACAAGGCCTACAAATTTCCAATAGGTAGATTGGTTAAGTTGCTTATTAATAATATTTACTTTGGAAGTACTTTGTATTTTTTGAGCATCAGTAAAAATGGTATCTGCATAGGTGCGTGTAAATTTTTGAAAATTTCCCTGGGATACTAAAGTTTGAGAGTAAATAATAACCGAATCTTTATTATTACTCAAAAGTTCTGCATGTTTGACAAAGCCGGAACCCCCTGCATTATTTTTTATTGTTAAAAATTCCCCGTCAGTTACAGTGTCCTGTAAAAAGGTATTGAATATAGGCCTGTAAGTAATAATACCCAACAGCATCCCTGCCATCATGATCCACTTTCTTCCTACCTTATCGCTTAACCAACCAAAAAATAAAAAAAAGGGAGTGGCAAACGCAATAGCCCAAAGCATGATCGTTCTGCTTTGTCCAAATTCGATTTTACAAATGTTTTCCAGAAAACTTTGAGCATAAAACTGGCCCGTATACCAGATAACTCCCTGCCCCATCACGGCTCCAAACAAAGCCAGCAATACCATCTTAAAATTCGCTTTGCGCCGAAAACTTTCTTTTAATGGATTTGAGGATGTTTTTCCCTCTGCTTTCAATTTGGAAAATAAGGGGGATTCCGCCATTTTCAACCGGATATAAACGGATACACCGACCAGCAAAATGGATATCCAAAATGGAAATCGCCATCCACCCCATTCTGCATTAAAGGCATCATCCGACATATTCATTTTTACAAGCATGATAACACCAAGAGCTACAAATAAGCCAAGGGTAGCAGTTGTCTGTATCCAGCTTGTATAATATCCCCTTTTTTTGGCAGGAGAATGTTCTGCCACATAGGTTGCCGCACCACCATATTCACCCCCCAAAGCGAGACCTTGAATTAATCTTAATAATAAAACTAACAGGGGAGCAGCTATGCCGATTGTTTTATAACCCGGAACAAGGCCGATCAGGAAAGTAGACCCACCCATTAAAACAAGTGTTAGAAGGAAAGTGTATTTGCGACCGATCAGGTCGCCTAATCTTCCAAATACTAAAGCACCAAATGGACGAACAATAAATCCCGCAGCAAAAATGGCCAGTGTACTCAATAATGCTGCTGTCGCATTTCCTTCAGGAAAAAATTGGGTACTGATTGTTTTAGCCAGCATGCCGAAGATGTAAAAATCATACCACTCGATCATGGTACCGACGGATGATGCTGCTATAACAGAGCGGATGGTTTTGGCAGAGCTCGTTGGGTTCATCCGGTCAAGATAGGAAATTGTATAGCAAGCAAAAAAAATTATTCGGTGATAACGATTGCGTGAATGCCGGTTGAATTGATCACAGTTGCGTAAATTTAACGCTCAACAATAAATTGCTTACCATCATATGGCTTTTCCATACCAGATCACCAGCATGAACCAGTATGACCTGGCATATCGTTCCAGTGTCAATCAACCCGAAGAGTTTTGGGCTTCGGTAGCAGAAAATTTTTATTGGCGAAAAAAATGGAGCAAGGTCCTGGAGTGGAATTTTAAAGAACCAAAGATTGAATGGTTCCGTGGAGCCAGGTTAAATATTACGGAGAATTGTATTGACCGGCATTTGGAAACACTGGGTGATAAACCTGCTTTTATCTGGGAACCAAATAATCCGGAAGATAGAGTAAGAGTAGTTACTTATAACCGGCTACATAAGAGAGTATGCCAGTTTGCCCAGGTGTTAAAAAATAACGGTGTAAAAAAAGGTGACCGTGTTTGTATTTATATGGGTATGATTCCTGAGCTGGCCTATGCCGTTTTGGGTTGTGCAAGGATCGGTGCTATTCATAGTGTAATATTTGGAGGCTTTTCTGCGCAGAGTATTGCGGACAGGCTGGATGATGCCAAAGCAGAATTTATAGTTACTTGTGATGGCGCTTTTCGCGGCGGGAAAGATATTCCATTAAAAAGTGTGATAGATGATGCGCTGATCGGAAATAAAGTGGTGAAAAAAGTAATTGTTTATACCCGGACCAGAATACCCGTTTCCATGCTTAAGGGCAGGGATGTTTGGTGGGAAGACGAAATGGAACATGCGGAAGGCCAGGTGGAAAAGGAAGGAGTTGTGACATTTCCTGCAGAAGAAATGGATGCTGAAGATCCTTTGTTTATTTTATATACTTCGGGGAGTACAGGCAAACCTAAAGGGGTAGTACATACCTGTGCAGGATATATGGTATGGACTACGTATACTTTTGTCAATACATTTCAATATACACCCGGCGATGTACATTTTTGTACGGCTGATATCGGCTGGATCACGGGTCACAGTTACATTGTTTATGGGCCGCTGGCTGCCGGAGCTACCTCTCTCATGTTTGAAGGCATCCCCACATGGCCCGATGCCGGAAGATTCTGGGATATTGTTGACCGGCACAAAGTAAATATTCTTTATACGGCGCCTACCGCCATCAGAAGCCTGATGGGTTTTGGAACAGATCCATTGAAAGGGAAAGATCTATCCACTTTGAAGATACTGGGCACGGTTGGGGAGCCAATAAATGAAGAGGCCTGGCATTGGTATGATGAGAATATCGGAAAGAAGAGGTGCCCGATTGTTGACACCTGGTGGCAGACTGAAACAGGAGGAATCCTGATTACAAATCTCGCGGGTGTTACCCCCGCCAAGCCGGGCTGGGCCACAATGCCTATGCCCGGTGTGCAGCCCTTGCTGGTTGATGAAAATGGAAAAGAAGTAACCGAAAAGGATGAGGACGGTATGCTGAAAGGCAATCTCTGCATTAAAGCTCCGTGGCCAGGCATAATTAGAACTACTTATGGTGATCATGACAGATGCCGTACCAATTATTTTGCGGCATATGAAAACCTCTATTTTACCGGTGATGGTGCATTAAAAGATGAGCAAGGTTTTTACCGGATAACCGGCAGGGTAGATGATGTATTAAATGTAAGTGGCCACCGGATTGGAACTGCCGAAGTGGAAAATGCGATTAATATGCATACCGGGGTAGTGGAAAGTGCAGTGGTAGGTTACCCGCATGATGTAAAAGGTCAGGGCATTTATGCCTATGTCATTTATAATGGAACACAGGGTGAGGTGGAAAAAAGGCAGAAGGATATATTACAAACCGTTTCCAGGGTCATCGGACCAATTGCAAAGCCGGATAAAATTCAGTTTGTAAGTGGCTTGCCAAAAACCCGGAGCGGAAAAATTATGCGACGTATTTTAAGAAAAATAGCAGAAGGCGAGACAAAAAACCTGGGTGATATCTCTACTTTGCTTGATCCTGCTGTGGTGGAAGAAATTAAGAACGGGAAAATTTAAAGCTTAAGAATACCATCAGGGCTATAAATAATAAAGCAGCCGGATCTGCTGCTTTAAATGGTTTTTCGAATATGGTTGTTAATATTTTAGGTACAAATTTCAAAAACCATACCCTTTCTGCCCGCTTTGCCAAAGAATATTTTTTTGGGGGAAACTTGGAATGTTTATTATTCCTTAAACGTAGAATCCCTAAGTATTATTTCCTTATCGTCACTTTTGTTCCAATTGGAGTATATCCGTAAATCTCCAGCACATCATTTTTTTTCATGGATATACATCCCATGGTCCAGTTTTTATATTTATCAATGATAAAGTCTTCATGAGGCCAGGTGCCGTGAATACCAATGGCTCCCCCAATACTGGCTGAGGCCGGGATTTCGCCTCTCATTTTTCGGGCTTTAAATTTTTCCCAGCTTTCTTTGGTAGGATAATCAATGGAAAGAAACCGATACCATTTTTCATGAACCCTTTTGCTGATGATTCTGAAATTGCCTTCCGGTGTTTTTTTATCTCCTTCCATTTTTTTATCGTCCAGGCTGTTGTTACCAAATACAACGGGATAGGTTGCATACCATCCCTTTGTATCGTATACACTTAATTCATAATCCGATTTATCTATTACAATCTGTATTTCTCCAATAGGTCCGTCACCTGCAAGTATTCTTTTACTTGTTTTCAATCCGGCAACCTTGTTTTTTTCAGGGCTGGGTTTATTTACAAACAATAAACCGGTTCCTAATAAAACAGATGTGAATATCAGAACAGTTTTCATTTGCTTTTTAAATATTGCTTTTCAACCAAATGGAACTTGAAAAATTAAATGTATACTTCAGTTATCATTTTTCCGGCTAATGTCTCTGGTGTTGGTCTCAGAATGTAGTTTCTTCCCGGGATATGTTGATGTAATTAAATAACGTTTCCCGCTCTCCTTTATTTTAATACTAAAATTCTTTAACGATTGCTTTACAGGTTGAAATTTTTTTTTATTTGATTTGAATGATAAAAGAAAATTGAACGGGCAAGAATACATCATTAACAAAAAGAATGCAAAGAAAAATCCCCCTGAAATTTTTCAGCAGGATGTGTATAAAAAGAAAATTTGTGAAGGATTATGCGGGTAAACGTTAATTTTCAGATTAATAAGATCTTATAAATTATATTTTCTACTTGGTATTTATGCTGAAAAATTACCAATTGCTAAAACGAAACCCAACATTGTAAGGTGTCAGATCCAGTCCTTTTTCAAACATGCTCTTAAATGCATAGGAGCCATATAGTTTTACCGGACCCATAGAGATTTCACCTATGTAAGATAATTTCCACTTACGAAGGTCAAAGTCATTTTTCGTTTTTATAACCTTGTCCTCATTTTTAATTTTTTGCCTGGCACTGTAGAGCCAGCCTGCACTGACTCCTGCACTAAATCCAAAATTCTGTCTCTTGGCAGGAGTAAAATTAAAATTGAGCATCATAGGTATAGTAAGATAATCAGCCGCCAGTTTATTCTTTATAGGATCAGAAAACCCCTTATCAATTTGGGTTGGATTTTTTTTAATACGAATGTGTTTATCATTAAAGTGGTAATTGTTTAACTCAATACCTAATCCATACTTCAAATTAACGACACTCTTGATCATATTGATGCGTTGCATAAAGACCCAGATGTTTACATTCCTTGATTTTCCGGCTTTGGCTTTTAATTCTTCTTCACCAATACCTGGCGCCAGGAAACCAGAAGAAATAGCTCCGGGATAATTGGTATTATCAACATAATTTGAAAATCCCAGGTCCATAATCCACCAGTTAGTGCTGATATTAGCAGGCCTGTCGTTGTTTCTCCTGTTATTGATACTGAAAATTTTTTCCCGTTTTTTTGTTGAATCATAATTACCGCCCTGTTCCCTGATAATCACCATCCCTCCAATTTTAATGGTGTCTGGTGATTCTTTTGTGGTTGTATCTGTTTGTGCAAAGCCGGTCATTATTGTGCATAAACCAACGCACATTGTAAAAATCCTTTTCATACTTACTTATTTAAAAAAATGTGATTTACAATTTAATGGCCAATCCACCCAGCAACAAGCGATCTTCATCGTCAGTGGCTTTTATATTGGTGGTTTTTTCAAACGTTCTGGTGATCTTCCGGAAGATCCCCCGGAGTTTGTTTTTTCTGTCTGGCTGCTCATCATCCCCTGTAAAGTAAACAGGTTCCTTAGATGCTGCCGTTATTATATGGTCTAACGGTTGAGAGTTATTTGGAGTTACAGAAGACATGTTATTTGTTTCTTTAAGATTTGTTAAGGATCCTTTTCCCGGTATATCAACAGCTGCTAACTGGTTATTTACTTCACCATGCAGGCTCACATTCGGATTATACCTGGGCTGGGGCAAATCATTTGTTTTTTTCTTCTCTTTTCCTAAAGATACAGATGGCCTATCTATTTGGTTGGGAGAATTAGATGGAATGCGTTTTGGCTCTATTGCCAATAGGTGTTTTTCTTCGCTGTTGGGTAAAGGATTGTCGGTTCCGATTATTCCTTTGCTTGTAACTTGGTTTTTATTTTCTCCTGTAATAAGGATGGCCCCGGAAGGATTTTCTGTTTCCTTCTTTTCAGCAGGATTATCTTGTATAGATTTTAATGGAGGAGTTTTAAAGGATGCAATCTCCGCCGGATTTTTATCCTTCATATAAATAATAAAAGCTGCTGTGCTGATTGCAATCAGCAGCGTTGCTGCAACGGCAATTTTCCTCCATTCGAAGGTTAATTTATGTACTCTTTCCTCCTTACGGAATAGAACTTTTTTGTTTTTGAAAGTAATTTCCGGTTCAGCAACAGAAATTGTTTTTTGTAAAATTTTCAATTCCTTTTTAATAGCGGGATGACCGTCTAAGAACTTTTCAACTGATATTTTTTGACCGGCTGTCAATTCATTATCAATATAGAGTAAGAGCCACTCCTGGAAGTTCAAGGTATTGATGGTGCCGGCACCAGTTGTTTTCATTAGCTGTTCCTTATTATCAAAAACAACATTGTTCTCAGGGATCAACCGGCTTTGCAGCAGCCAGCTCAATTCTTCCCGCAGATCCGGATTATCCGATACGAATTGCTCCAGGATCTCACGGTCCCCGCTGTTAAGTTCATTATCAGTGTACAAAACAAAATACTCTTCGTAATTATGGCGGGTAATTTTCATTTTTTTTTGTTTAGCTGTATCCGGGTGGCAGGCAACGAATCAGCTTCATATTACATTTTCAATTTTTACCAAATATTCTTTCAATTGCAACCGGGCCCTGTGCAGGTAAACTTTCACCTGGCTTTCACTTAAGCCCGTTATTTGACCAATTTCATCATAACTATAACCTTCATAATCTTTCAACAATACCAGCGACCGCTGTGTTTCACCTAATCTGGCTAAAGCTTGTTCCAGTACTTTTTTCAGGTTATTAATTTGTCTGTCCTGAATTTTTGATCCCTCGCTTATTTCCTCTTTTAACTGGATCCTCTTTACCTTTCGGATATGGTCGATCATCTGGTGATAGGCTACCGTAAATAAATACGATTTAGCACGCAAAGGATCCACTTCTTCCCGGTTTCGCCACATTTTTTCAAAGGAGGTTTGCACTACATCACGGGCATCCTCTTCATGGCGCAGATTCTTGACAATAAAGCGATACACATTGTCAGCGTAAGTATTAACACACTCGTTATATTCCCTTTCAGTCATAAACAGCCGGAGTCGGGGCACAAAATTAATGTGCGTTACCTGATTTTTAATTATACGTTTAATAATAATGAAATGTTACAACAGGTAGTATAGAAAAAGGAACTACCCTTAAAAGGAGGAGAAAAACTGGCTGGGCAGATTTTCCCAGATCATTTTTCCGTCTTTTTCCTTTTTTTGACAAGTGGGATCCAAAATTTCTTTACCAGTTTCAGCATTATCAACCGGTAAGGATGATTGAAATACCAGGAATATCCCAAAAAGAAAAAAGGAAAGAAATAAGGTTCCTATAATTGTTTTGTTTCGCATATTGCCTGGTTTCTGCCATTTGACGAGGTTCGGTTATCAAATGTTACATCAAAGATAAATTGCTGATAATTTGTTACAAGCAAATATTGACAGACAGCCATTTTTTGCCAATGAAATGCAGAAAAGAGCAGGTGAATTACCTATTGTATACCCCGAAATTTTTATTTTATGTGGTTTTTTGGGTTTTCCGGGCTTTTATAGCAGGGTTTCAGGGGTAGATTATTTTTATAAATAAGTCTATTAGGTATTCGGATTGATAAAACAGGGCTAAAAACTTTACGTAGGTTTGCGGCTCTAATTTTTATACTTATGAATCAAAACTTCGCCCAACGAATAGCAACGGAAGTGGAAGATGTAAAAGCAGCCGGCCTTTATAAAATGGAGAGAATAATATTGGGCCCGCAAGGCGCTGAAATTGAAGTAGGGGGTAAAAAAGTTTTAAACTTTTGTGCCAATAATTACCTGGGCCTGTCATCACATCCTAAAGTTATAGAAGCAGCACACCGTGCAATTGATTCCCATGGATATGGTATGAGCAGCGTTCGGTTTATCTGCGGTACCCAGGATATTCATAAGGAACTTGAACAAAAACTCTCTCAATTCTTGGGGACAGAAGATACTATTTTATATGCTGCAGCTTTTGATGCAAATGGCGGCGTATTTGAACCACTATTTGGGGAGGAGGACGCAATTATTTCTGATGCTTTAAATCATGCTTCCATTATTGATGGTGTTCGTTTGTGTAAGGCGCAGCGATTCCGGTATGAACATAATAATATGGGAGACCTGGAATTAAAACTAAAGGAAGCAGCCGGTTGCCGGAGCCGCATAATAGTAACTGATGGTTCCTTTAGTATGGATGGCACCATTGCACAACTGGATAAAATTGCAGAACTGGCAGATCTTTATGATGCGGTGATCATGATTGACGAATGTCATTCTTCAGGATTTTTGGGAAAAACAGGTAAGGGTACTCATGAATACAGGGGCGTGATGGGAAAAATTGACATCATCACCGGTACCCTGGGTAAAGCATTGGGAGGGGCTTCCGGTGGTTTTACATCAGGCAAAAGAGAAGTGATTGAAATGCTCCGGCAGAAATCGAGACCATATCTTTTCAGCAATACGCTGGCACCTTCTATTGTAGGTGCATCCATTGCTGTGCTGGATATGTTGACAGAAACAACGGAATTAAGAGACAAATTGGAATACAACACACAATATTTTCGAAGTAAGATGACGGAGGCGGGGTTTGATATCAAAAAAGGAGATCACCCGATTGTACCCATTATGCTATATGATGCGGTGCTTGCGCAAAATTTTGCTGCTAAATTATTGGATGAAGGTATTTATGTAATCGGGTTCTTTTTTCCGGTAGTTCCCAAAGGAAAAGCCAGGATAAGAGTACAATTGAGTGCCGCCCACGAAGTAAAACATTTGGATAAAGCTATTGCGGCATTTACAAAAATCGGTAAGCAAACAGGGGTATTAAAATAATTAGGTGGTGACAATGGTTGGAGATTATTTGATTTACAATTTTACATGGGTCAGTCAATCTGAGGGTAAACAAGTACAGCTGGAGCAACCTGCCTGCAAAAAGACTGTTGTGCGCCACCTTAAAGTCCATTTATTTAATTTGATGTACACATACTAACAAAGCCTAAGTTTGCACCATGAACAAAAGCGGTCCAATTATTATTATTGAGGACGACATTGACGACCAGGATATTTTGGCTGAAATCTTTAACGAACTCAATTATAAAAATGAACTTATATTTTTTGGCGACAGCGTTCAGGCGTTGGAGTATTTGACCAGTACAGAGATTGAGCCTTTCCTTGTTCTTTCTGACATAAATATGCCCAAACTAAATGGAATGGAATTGCGGGAAAAAATCCACAATAATGAAGATTTGAGATTAAAATCTATCCCTTATCTTTTCTTTTCTACCAGTGCCGAACAGAAACATGTAATTGATGCTTATTCAAGATCTATTCAAGGATTTTTTGTAAAGCCAAATAATTATGACAAATTAAAAAGTATTTTAGTAAAAATTGTGGAGTATTGGCAAGAATGCGAATCGCCTAATTATATTAAAAATGCTCAATAGTCAATTAACTGCTTACCTCCCGATTGCAGATCGTTGAAGGCGTGCATAACAAGAGCATTGAAGTAATGGGAAATAAAATACCACAGTCCCTAAAACGGAATCTTAGCTTACCTTCTCTGTTGCCACAGCCTATTAAAAACAAATTGCCGCAAGCCAGCATCTTTTTTTTTTGCATAAATCAAAAAAGTTTGCAAAAGCCAATTTCTGTAAACTTTAATCAAAGTAAAGCCTGAATTAATTATCCGAAAATTTTGCCAACCATTTTAGACCATTAATTCAAAAAAAAATGCGGTGCTCCATCTCCGCATTTTTTTGTCCGGCATAGCAAAACTAAATTTTTGCCATTTTATATCCATTATGATATTCCGCTGCTAAAAATTTATTAGCATCATTATCCGTGAATTTATTGGTGGCATTGTTCCAGTACACTTTTTTACCAGTGCGAAAGGCAATATTCCCCATCTGGCAAACAATAGCTACATGGCTACCGGCCTGTATAGAAGCTTTCAGCTCATCCATTTTACGGGATTGCACTACATCTAAAAAATTTGTGGTGTGAAGAAGCAGGCCATCATCTGATTTTTTTTGAAGGGGAACTGCTTCCATTTTCTGATTTTCAGGGATCACTTCCCAGCCACCCCGGTCTACTACCAGCGTTCCGTTATTTCCAATAAAAGCAACTCCATGATTTCTACCATAAGGCCCGCCATCAATTCCCGTAGCATGCTCCCATTGCAGGTTGAAACCTTCAAATTCAAAAACTGTGGTCAGCGTATCAGGTGTTTCAGATGCATCATCCGGGTAAGCGAATTTACCACCAGCTGCTATAATTGCTTTAGGCGTTTTTGCTTTCATACCCAACAAAGCATAGTCGATCATGTGCACACCCCAATCTGTCATTAAGCCCCCTGCATAATCCCAATACCACCTGAAATTGAAATGAAAACGATTCTCATTGAATGGTCTTTTTTTGGCAGGGCCCAGCCACATATTATAATCAACTCCGGCAGGGGGTGTCGTATCTGGTTTCACAGGCACTGGTTTCATCCAACCCTGGTAGGCCCATGCTTTTACAAGCCTCACATTGCCCAACTTTCCAGAATGTACAAACTCCATTGCATCGGCATAATGTTTATTGCTACGCTGCCACTGGCCTACCTGCACTACCCTGTTATATTTTTTTTGCGCTGCTTCCATTACCCTGCATTCAGCAATAGAGTTTCCGGCTGGCTTCTCCACGTATACATCCTTACCTGCTTCACATGCCTCGGCCATAATATTACAATGCCAGTGGTCCGGAGTGCCGATAATGATGGCATCAATTTCCTTATTGTCAAGAAGCTTTTTGTAATTTTTTTCGGCGCTGACCTTTATATTTTTTTTGGCCAGATCTGCAACTTTGTTATCTAAAACATTTTTATCAACATCGCAAAGAGCAATACATTGCGCCCGGGGATCTTTAAGAACACTTGTCAGATCCGACCAGCCCATTCCTTTTATACCAATAGCCCCGAACCTGATCTTATCATTGGCACCGATCACCTTTTTAAAAGAAAGTAGATCATGTGGTAAAAGACCGGCTATCCCGGCACCAGCCAGCATTGTAGATGAAGATTGAATAAATTGTCTGCGTTTCATATAGCTTTTATTTTAGGAGAAACTTAAAAATACGGAACATCGAAAGGAAAAAATTAAAAAAAACCAGCGGACTATTAAAATTTATAATGATTTATGCATTTATATGTCAAATGCAATATAAAATTGTGACCATCGTGTAATCAATCTCTCTTTCTTTCTAATGTAAATCCAACCGTAGTACCTACATTTTCCCTGCTGCGAATATGGATAGTTTGTTCATGCGCTTCAATGATATGTTTGCAAATAGCCAGACCCAGGCCGCTTCCGGTAATATCAAGACTCCGGCCCTTATCTGTACGATAAAATCTTTCAAAAACACGCGGAATAAATTTTTCAGAAATACCGATTCCATCATCGCTGATCTCAACCAGAATGTGTGTCCCATCCGTGTTATACATACTGGCGGTAATGGCACCGTTTTGTTTGCCATACTTTATAGAATTTTCAACAAGGTTCAGCAAAACCTGCCGTATTTTTTCTTTATCACCATTTACCACCAGTGGTGTTTCGCATCCTTTTTTTATTGAACAATGAATGTTTTTTTGTTCGGCCATAATGGAAATACTTTCAAACGATTCCTTTACGAGATCCTGGATAATAAAATTTTGTTTGATAAGATGCAGCTCGCCTCTTTCCAGTTTAGAGATTTCATCCAGGTCATTCAGCAGGTTGATCAGCCGGTCTACGTTGGAAGCAGCTTTTTCTAAAAATCGCTTGTTCACCGCGGGATTTTCCAGGGCGCCTTGTAATAGGGTGTCTACATATCCTTGTATTGCAAAAATGGGGGTCTTGAATTCGTGAGAAAGGTTTTGCAAAAATTCTTTACGGAACTGCTCATTGGTCCTTAGCAAATCGATCTCTTCTTTTTTCTCACTGGCCCAGGCCTCCACGTCTTCTCTTACTTCGTCGATGCTTTTTTTTGGCAAAACATATTTATAATAAGTTTCTTCTCTCCTTGTGGCTTTGGTTTGATAAATGAATTTGTAGATGAGCTTTATTTTCCGGTAAATAAACCGTTCCAATACAAAGGAAATGAGATAATAGCTGCCCGTAAATACGACCACAAAATAGATCAGGCCCACGGTCCATTTTTTTTCCACAGATCCCAACAATAAACCTATAGGAACTGCGAGGGCAAAAGCAGTAAAAGCAGAGAGCTGGCGGGGCGAAATGTTTTTTATGGAAAACATGATGCAAGTTACTGGTTACCCGGATTAGAGTTAAAGGAGTTATAGGCAATCGTGCAACATGCCCGCATTTATGGCTTGAGGGCTTTTTCTCATAACTCAAACTTATAGCCCACTCCTTTTACTGTAGTGATACAATCAATTCCCAGCTTTTGCCTGATTTTACGAATATGCACATCGATAGTCCGGTCGCCGACTATTACATCATTGCCCCAAACCTGGTTCAATATTTCATTGCGTAAAAAAACCCGGCCCGGCTTCTGCGCAAGAAGAAGCAATAATTCAAATTCTTTTTTAGCCAGCACTACATCTTTTTTATCAACCTGTATCATGAAGCGTTCCGGGTCTATTACCAGGTTTTCTATTTCCAGTACCCGGGTTTCTTTTTTATTTAACCGGCGAAAAAGCGCATTTACCCGGCTTAAAAAAACTTTTGGGCTTATAGGCTTGCTGATGTAATCGTCTGCGCCAGTCTCTAATCCTCTTATTTCAGAGCTTTCGTCATTGACAGCAGTAAGGAAAATGATCAACGTATCCTTAAACGCGGCCTGAGCCCGTAACAACTGGCAAACCTCAACGCCCGTTTTTTTTGGCATCATTACATCCAGAACAATAAGGTCAGGAAGGTTGCGTTTGGCTTTCTCCAGGGCCTCGTCTCCGTTTTTGGCGGTTATCACTTCATACCCCTCGCCTGTAAGATTGTATTTTAAAATCTCTAATATATCAGGTTCATCATCGGCAATCAACACTTTTCTTGTATTAGAGTTCATCTATAGTAAATTTGCGCAAACCTACTTGGAATTTGCAGTACAGGGAAATTTGAAGTGCGTTGTTCATACAGACTTAATGAAAAGTTAACCTCAGGCACGATTTTGAAGGCTCAATTAAGACCGAAGAACTATACAACTTTTAATTTTTTGACTCGTCCTTATCAGGATCAACCGATAACTTATGATTACCAGAGGAGGTTTATTAAATTTGCAGCTACTCTTATGATTACAATAACCAAATA
>JBGTNK010000115.1:0-12017 GCA_041743125.1 Chitinophagaceae bacterium | reverse complement strand
TCAGAAAGGGGAATAAAATATAATGACCCTCTTGTTAAAATCCAATGGCCCTTAGCTGTTACTGATATATCGGACCGGGACGAAACCCATGATTTATTGACCGAAAATTTTAAAGGAATTTAAAATGATGAAATGCAGATTTTGCCAGGCTGATCTTACTGATTTATTCATTGATTTATTTAACTCACCGGCATCAAATTCTTTCCTTAGTGCGGAACAATTAAATGAACCTGAAGTATTTTTTCCTCTAAAGGTTTATACCTGTCATGCTTGTTTTCTTGTACAGGTGGATGAATACAAAAAATCGGATGCTATATTCGATAGCTCCTATGTTTATTTTTCCTCCTATTCAAGAAGCTGGCTGGAGCATGCCAGGAAATATGTAAACAAAATGACGGAGAGATTTAATTTGACCACTGGATCGCAGGTTATTGAGATTGCATCCAATGACGGGTACCTTTTGCAATACTTTTTAGAAAAAAATATTCCTGTATTAGGTATAGAGCCTACTTCAAATACAGCTGAAGTAGCTAAATCCAAAGGAATAGAATCCGTAGTTGATTTTTTTGGGATCAGGCTGGCTGAAGAATTATCTGCAAAAAATATCAAGGCCGATTTACTGCTCGGCAATAATGTATTGGCTCATGTTCCGGATATTATAGATTTTACCAGGGGGTTAAAAATACTGTTGAATAGGGAAGGAGTGATTACCATGGAATTTCCTCACCTTGTTCAGTTGATTGCCAACAACCAGTTCGACACCATTTATCATGAACACTTTTCTTACCTTTCTTTTACAACGGTAAAAAAAATATTTAACGCGGCTGGCCTTAAATTATTTGATGTAGAGGAAATTCCCACTCACGGTGGTTCATTAAGAATTTATGCCAGCCACCAGCAAGATAATTCAAAGGTAATAACGCCGGGTGTAGAATTACTTTTAAAAAAGGAACGGGATTTAGGTATTACGCAACCAGATTATTACAGGGGATTTCAGCAACAGGCACTAGGTATTAAGTTGGCATTATTAGATTTCCTCCAAACGCAAAAAAGAAATGGCAAAAGAGTGGGTGCTTATGGTGCTGCAGCTAAAGGAAACACATTACTAAATTATTGTGGCATTAAAAGTGACCTGATTGATTTTGTAGTGGATGCCAATCCTAATAAACAGAACAAATTTTTACCTGGCAGTCATATTCCCGTGGTTACTGAGGAGCATTTAAAAATTAGCAAGCCTGATTACGTCATCATATTTCCATGGAATATTGAGGAAGAAATAAAAACACAGTTGTCTTATATTAAAGAGTGGAACGGAAAGTTTGTAAAAGCAATTCCAGCATTTCAGATCAGTTGATTAACATGAAAAAAGTTTTAGTAACCGGTGCAACAGGTTTTATTGGCGGCTACGTTATTCGTGAACTTCTTCAGCAGGGGTATGAAGTAATCACTACTTCCCGGCCAGGGGAAAAAGCAAAATCACAAGATTGGTTTTCCCAAACCTTATATATTCCTTTTGATCTGAAAACCTTACCCTATCCTGGAGATCTTTTTAAATTTTTTCATGAACCTCAGTTGTTGATTCATTTGGCCTGGGAGGGGTTGCCGAATTATAAATCTGCTTTTCACGTGGAGGAAAACCTGCCGGCCCATTACCTTTTTTTAAAAAATATGATAAGTAACAGATTAAATGATATAACTGTTACAGGTACTTGTTTTGAATACGGGATGCAGGAGGGATGTTTATTTGAGGAGTTGCAGCCCCAACCTTCAAATTATTATGCAAAGGCCAAAAATGAATTAAGAATATTGCTTAACCAAATAAAAGAGCAGTATACGTTTCATTTTAAATGGGTCCGGTTGTTTTACATGTACGGAATCGGGCAAAATCCAAATTCATTACTTTCGCAGCTTCAAACCGCACTTGACCGGGGTGATAAGATATTTAATATGAGCCCCGGGGATCAGCTAAGAGATTACCTAGAAGTAGAAAAAGTAGCAAAGTATATCGTGGCAATAGCAACCCAAAATAAAGAGACGGGGATCATTAATTGCTGTAGCGGCATTCCTGTACCGGTTAAGGAGTTGGTAGAGGGGTTTCTTAAAAGCCAAAACGCAGATATAAAATTAAATTTGGGATTTTACCCCTATTCTGATGTAGAACCTTTGAATTTTTGGGGCGATAATAATAAACTGAAAACTATTCTTACAAATGGATAAGCAGATAGCAGAATTTATTTTGGAAACACAACAACGTATTGATAAGAACGGAAAGAATGACGAGTTGCAGGAAGCTGCAAAATATTTCAATATAGAATCCAATAAGGCGCAATACTCATACAATTTTAAATGGATGGGAAGGCCTGTGATCCAATATCCCCAGGATATTCTGGCCATGCAGGAATTAATTTGGGAAATAAAACCTGACCTCATCATTGAGACGGGTATTGCGCATGGTGGATCTCTTATATTTTATGCCTCTATGCTGGAACTGGTTGGGAAAGGCGAAGTAGTAGGCATTGATATCGATATCAGGGAACATAACCGGAAGGAAATTGAAAAGCACCCAATGTTTAAAAGGATAACCATGATCCAGGGATCCTCTATTGATGAGGCAATTATTCTAAAAGTTAAAAACATGGCAAAGGGAAAGGAAAAAATAATGGTTGTTCTCGATTCCAATCACACGCATGAACATGTAATGGGAGAACTTAATGCGTATGCTCCTTTAGTTTCCATCAATTCCTATATAATAGTGTTTGATACTATTGTAGAGCATCTTCCCGCTGATTACCTGCCCGGTCATAAAAGAGGATGGGGCATAGGCGATAACCCGTTAACAGCCGTCAGGAAATTTCTACATGATAATGATAATTTCGTAATTGACCGGGCTATAAATAATAAGCTAATGATCAGTGTAGCGCCTGATGGTTATTTAAAAAAAATCAAACAGTAAAACCGCTTCATGAGTGAAACGAGTACATCAGCTCCCTTAATAAGTTTCTGTCTGTCTACTTTCAAGCGGGGTGAAATATTGAAAAGTACCCTGGAAAGCATCCGGCGACAATCGTATGTGCATTACGAAGTCATCGTTTCAGATAATGACCCCGAAGGAAGCGCAGAGCCCTTTGTGGAATCAATAAAGGACGAAAGGTTTAAGTATTTTAATAACGGCACTAATCTTGGGATGAAGCCCAGCTTTAATAAAAGTCTCGACCGCTCATCAGGGGAATTTATTGTGATGATCGCAGACGATGATCCTGTTTATCATGATATGCTTCAAACCCTTGTAGACCTGAAAAAGCAATACCCCGGTTATGGAATGTACATGGGCGGGTGTGACTGGTTTTGCGAGGATAAAGAAGTCGCTCAGCTATATAAATTGAAGGTGGGAACTAACTCCTGTATTTCAAGTAAACACGATTTAAATTTCGTTCAGGTTTTTTCCACAGCTGAGTTTATTAAAACTCTTTTTTCCTTTGGAATATTTTCCCATTTTCTTTGGTCTACCTGCATGGTAAAAAAAGAGGTATTGGTTAATATGGGTGGTATTCCTGATTATGGAACTCCTTTTTTGGGTGACTTTGCTTACATGAGCATAGCGAGTACCGATAACGGATGCGTGGTCATCAATAAATCCCTGGGGTGCCAGACGATTCACAAAGAAAATTTTGGGAGAAATCAAAACAGTCACTTGCCTTTATTGACAAAAAATTTCCCTGAATACCTGGATAAAAAGCTTTCTTATTTAAGTGAATGGCCGGTCATACGGAAGGTTATGTTGCGGTTTTTCGGTTTATGGATCACAGGTCATATGGCCTTTTTATCCCATTATTATAAAAGAAATAGTTTACCTGATAACGGACTTCAGGAGGCGGAACATGAAGTCTTAAAACATGAATTTGTAAAAAAATTCAGAATAAAATATTTTTTAAAGAAAAAATTCCCTTCGATACACGATCGTATAGTAAAGATCAAGAAAGTTATTATTGGGGAAAAAAAATAGCCCGGCCGGTATGAATAAATTCAGTATCATATTACCGGTAAGGAACGGCAGCAACCATATAAAGGAATGTATAAATAGCATCCTGTCTCAGACCTTAACCAATTTCGAATTGGTCATTTTAGAAAATTGCAGTTCGGATAATACTCCAGGCATAATTTCCTCATTTGATGATTCAAGAATAAAAGTATACCCTGCGGATAAACCGTTGAGCATTGAAGAGAACTGGCAAAGAATAAAATCGGTTTCCCGGTGTGAATTCATGACATTGATCGGCCACGATGATATGTTGGGGAAGAATTATTTACTCCATATGGATGAACTTATTCATCTGCATCCTGCAGCCTCATTGTACCAGGCTCATTTTAATTATATTGATGCAATAGGAATAGAAATAGGGAAATGCAAACCAATGGAGGAACTTCAGGTACCTGAAAAAGTGATCTATAATTTCCTTAATAACAAAACGGACCTGATGGGTACCGGTTTCATGATGCGTAGCAGCGATTATGATAAGAGCGGAGGAATTCCGAACTACCCCAACCTTCTTTTTGCTGACATGGAATTGTGGATTGAACTTTCAATCAAAAGTTTCCTGGCAGTGGATAGCCGGGAAACATTTTCTTACCGCAAGCATCCTTCAGCAACCACAAGTACCTCTTCTGATGCAAAATTTGTGGAAGCCTTTGACCTGCTGATGCAATATCTTTTTCGCCTTAAGAAAAGAAGGCCGGATCTGGCTCCGGCCATAGTTCGTGAAAGTGAAGAACTGCTCAGGCAATATTGCCAGGGGATAACCCACAGAATTTTACGTACACCATCAAAGACCAGAAAATCTCCACCGGTAAATAAGGTCATCGATCAATTCAGAACTTATGGTAAAGAGATGGGTAATAATTTTGAGCCTTTAGATTACCGTAACATTCTATTGGGAAAAATAGTTGACAGTAACCTTTTCTTACATTCACTGTTCCTCTTGTTCAGGAAATTCTATAAGAAACCTGTCCTGAATAATTGATAACAATATTTACCGGATAACATGAAATACGCAGAATGATCTTATACTCTGTCATAATCGTCAACTACAAAACGCCTGATTTGGTCATTGATTGCCTGCAATCCATAACTGAAATTCCAGTGAATGAAATTGAATTAATTGTGGTTGATAATTTTTCACAGGATGATAGCGAAAGCAAGGTGATGCAAAAATTTCCACAGGTAAGGTGGATACAAATGAATTATAACAGTGGATTTGCAAGGGCAAACAATGAAGGAATAAAAGCGGCAAAGGGTCAATTCCTTTTATTATTAAATTCTGACACGATCAATGAAGAAAACGCAATAACAAAATGTTTTGAAAGATTTTCTCACAGTGAATATGTTGCCTGCGGTATTCAGTTGCTTAACAAAGACCGTTCACCCCAGATATCCGGGAGTTTTTTTATTACCGGAGGGATAAATCAATTAATGGCCTTGCCGTATATCGGGAGGGTGATCCGCCGCATAGGTTTCCTGCTCAACATAAAAAAAACAAGCATACCCCAGGCCAGGGGCACGGTGGAAGTAGATTGGATCAATGGCGCCTTCCTGATGGTAAAAAAAGAAGCCATTGAAAAAGCCGGCAAACTGGACGAGGATTTTTTTCTCTATTTTGAAGAGATTGAATGGTGCAGTCGTCTTCGCAGAGCGGGTAAACTTTGTATTTATGGCGATCTTAAGATCGTTCACCTGCAGGGCAGTACAGCTAATGAAGCTTTTAAATCAGAAGGCAAGGGTTATTATAACTTGTACGACCGAAAAGGATTCCAGATCATGGTGTCTTCTTTATTAAGAATACGGAAGCAATTTGGAGCCGGGTGGTTTGTAATTCACTTGCTTCTTCACTGGATGACTATCCCGGTATTTTTTTTAGGAGTATTGATCTCTTCTCCATTTCAATTGGGTTACACTTATTCTTTTAAGCAGTTTGGTGGATATGTCCGCAATTGCTTCATACTCCTTTCTGTCAGCGGTAAAATAATTAGCGGGAAACCTCATTTCTACAAATTCTTATAAAATTGCCGGGATATTATCTCACAAAAACTTTGTGTTGCAAAAAACCCTTCAACGTAAACCATTGGGAAAAAAAAATATAACGACCTTTTAATTCTTGTCCTTTCAGGCTATAAAGCAAATAAAGTGCGGCGGATGCTGAAGTCTTAACACAGAGTTCAAAAAATTTTTTCAAAACAGCGATCGTTCCTTTTTCAGACCGCACCCGGATCTTTTCTTCGTTGCCGGATTTTAAAAATAATTTTTTAAAATTTGTAAAAGTTAAACGTTCCTTATCAATATTGTGATAAAGCAACGCCTGGGGTAAATAATAGATGTTCTCAGACAGCTTTTTTACCTGGTAAAAAATATATTTATCATCACTTCTAAAGGTGAGCTGGTTATTAAAACCACCTGCCTTGATCAAAATATCTTTAGTATAGGTCATATTACATCCGGCAGGGTATTTCATGTGGCTGTCAAAGTGTTTGGGTTCATTGCCATAATCCAGCAAGCCAACAAAGCCATTCAGGTATTTGCTCATCCATTGGGGTTCTTCGCTTTCAGAATACTTGGGTATTACCTTTCCGCCAATGCCGGCAATGCCGGGATCGGCCTGCATGAAATCGACAATGCTTTTCAAAAACCCGGTGGTGGTCTCGGCATCGTCATCGATATAACAAATGATGTCAGATTTGGCTTCCGCTACGCCACGGTTGCGGGCAAAGGATAATCCTTTATTGGGCTCGTGAACATACCGGGTATTTAGATCAGGATGAGAAGAAATAAAATTTTGGGTAATAGCAGCGGTATCGTCTGTGCTGTTATTATCAACTACAATGATTTCAAATAAACCGGGAGATAAAGTTTGACGGGAGAGGCAATTCAAAGCTTCTCCGATAAACTTGTCCCGGTTATAGGTGCAAATAACAACAGAGATAACAGGTTCTTTATTTGCTTTCATTATTTGAATAAAAGGAATGTGTGATCCGGGTTAAACGGTTGTTGGTTTATCCTGTCTTCTTTGCCGCCATGCCATGAAAAACCCACCCAATAGTAGTACCAGTACCAACCAGGAACCTATATAGGAGATCTTGATCCCTTTTTTATAAATAGCAGGTTCAAAAACAAATTGAATACTATGTTTTCCTGCCGGAATAGACAAGCCACGAAGAACATAATTGGCTTTAACATATTCTGTCTTTTTACCGTCAACATATGCATTCCATCCGTCGGGGAAATACACTTCGCTGAATACCGCAAACTGCGGGCTGCTGCTTTCAAAATTATAGACAAGGGTATCATTATCAAATTTAGTAAGTGATATAGTGGCGGCAGAGTCCCAAATGGGTTGAGATACGCTAGCTGAAAAAGCCTGCTGTACAATGGCGGTGTCCTTCAGGTTAGTTGTGCCAACAGACTGTATTTCTTCAATGGCATCTTTCACCAACTTTACATTCTTAACTAACCATGCATTGCCATTGGCTTCATCATTTGGTATAAGCGTTTGTTGCCCGTTTTCCGGATTCTGTACAATAATGTATTTCGCATTCAGCATATTCAATACCCCGGGATTGGGATTGCTGAATAAATATCTTTCTATAATGTCCTGGTATATCCGCAGTTTGGCGGGGTGGTATCCACCTATTGCTTTGTGAAAAGCCGACACCTTAAAATCACTGGCACTAAATCTGTCAGGTGCCGAATTGTATACCCGGAATGAAAGATCTTTATCCGCGGATATTTGTTCATCAATAGCTGTCCTGGTAAAATTTGCTGCCTGCATTTCATCCTTTGTTACATAGTTGTCTTCATTCAAATAATTTTTACCTAATACAAAAAGATCAATCAGTGTAATAAAGGCCAGGATAATGACAATGACCACTGGCTTCAATACATTTTTCAGGTAAAGCCAGATCAACCCTAATACTAACACCATATAGGCGATGCTACGGAACAGTTGGCCACCAAACATATCTTTCCTGTCGGCTTTTAACCCGGCAACAATGGCACGCCCGATAGTATCACTTCCACTGTTATCCCATTTATTGGTAATTATTTGCTGGTCGATGGCTGAGCCATAATCCATGCCTATATAAAGAATTATTAACAGGCCGGTTAATCCGCCCAGTGTGTACAATATTTTTTTAAAATTTGTCTTTAGGAATTCTTTGCTGTTTGTAACAAAAAATAATTGCCGCGCCGTCAGTACTGCCATGACGGGTAAGGTTAGTTGCATCATAACAAGAGCCATGGAAGGAGCACGGAACTTATTGTACATGGGGAGGTTTTCAAAAATGAAAACATTAAAGGATGGAAAGTATTTGCCCCAGGATAATAAAATGGCAAGAACGGAAGCTGCCAGTAAACCCCAGCGAAGCGGATGCCTGACCACCACAAACCCTATCAGCGCAAGAATGCAAATAATAGCACCCATATAAGCCGGGCCACTGGTGCTTTCCAGGCCACCCCAATATTTGGGTAATGAACTGGTGACCTGCATAGCGGAACCTTCCGGAACACCTTTATCGGTGAGTTCTTTAATTACATTTGAATTTTCATCCAGCGTATTGGAGCTGCTGCCACCAAAGGCTTTTGGCATTAATGCCACCAATGGCTCAGCTTTGGTGAAACTATATTGCAGCGCATAAGACGTATCCAAACCCGAAGTTTTTTCGGCTTTTACCGTTTCGCCTTCAATACTTATACTTTTCCCACCGCGGATAGTGGATTTTGCATAATCGCTGGCTATCAAAAAACTCATAGAGCTGCTGGCAATTCCAGCAAGAGCAGCAACAGCCGTAACAGAAAAAGCAATACTGATATGTTTCCATTCTTTGTTCTTTATCCAGGTAACCAGGTATCCAATGGTAACGAAGGCCGCTATAAGGAAGAAATAATAGTTGATCTGCGGATGATTGCCGCCAATTTCCATAACAGTACCCAGGGTTGTTACGGCAAGACCGAGCCAGTATTTTTTTTCATAGATAAGGATAAGGCCGGCCAGCAACAAAGGCATATAGGCAATGGTCAGTATTTTGGTCATGTGACCCGCACTTAATATAACCGGGTTATACGTTGAAAAGGCATAAGCTAATGCGCCAAAAATTCCGATCACGGGTTTTAATCCCAATGAAAGGCAAAGGATATAAAAACAAACACAGGCGATAAAAAAATAATGGATTGGATCGGGCAGGCCCAGTGTAAATATTTTATTTAAATCAGGTAAAGCACTTTTTCCGTCCAGGGCTATCTGGTAATTGGGCATACCGCTGAATACATTCGGATTCCATAATGGAAAATGGCCGTGGATTTCTTTATAATCAAATGCATTTTGGGAAATTCCTTTCCAGCCTTTAACATCATGCTGGTTGAGTACGTTTCCTTCCAGGACAGGCTTGCAAAAAAGTACGGAAACGATCAGGAAAATGAGAACAGCAATAATATGGGGAAGTATTTTTTTTACAAACGTATTTTTCATCCTTGCGATTTTAAAAGAAATTTTTGGAAAGGGTGCCGGATCATACCTTATTTAATAGTGTTTGCCGGTAAGTTAATCAGAAGGTCAAACTTTCTGCATGTAATAAATTTTTATGATTTCCGGAAGCAGGCTATCTGTTTAAACCGGTCTGTTACCCTGTTTCACTTTCAGGGTGACAAAATAATGCTATTTTAGACGAAAATCACCGATGCGCTGGCTATTATTTTTATCGAGGGTAGCATTTATCTGCGGCATTTTTTTTATACTTTCTGTTTCTTTATTGTTCTGGGATTGGGTGCAGGATGAAGCCCTCATATCTACTATCATTACCCTGGGTTATATTATGGGCATGGTGCTGGTTCCGGCCGTTAACCTTTGCTACCTCATCGTGCTGATGATAAAAAAGAGAATTGGTGTTTATGTTCCTGTTTGGCTGGTAATGGCTAATATCCTGTTTTTATTTATCTTACTGTTTTATATTCTTAACCTCAATGATCTACGCTATCATCAACAGTAAGCCTACCCGGTTATTTATTATACTGGGAGGTTTTTTTATTGCCAATGCATTGATCGCAGAAATTATCGGGGTAAAAATATTTTCTCTTGAAAAGACATTGGGCTTTGATCCTCTCAATATTCATTTATTGGGTAATGATCTTTCCTTTAACCTGACAGCCGGTGTGTTGCTCTGGCCCGTTGTGTTTGTCATGACGGATATCATTAATGAATATTATGGGATGAAGGGAGTCCGTTTTCTTTCCTGGCTCACGGCAGGATTGATCGCCTTTGCCTTTATTATTTTTTTGGGGGCTATGAAGCTGACGCCTGCCGATTTTTTTATTACCAGCAAGCAGGGGAGCGGTGTTCCGGATATGGCCAAAGCATATAACAGCGTATTAGGCCAGGGCGGTTTCATTATTATTGGTTCATTAACCGCTTTTATCCTTGGCCAGCTGATTGATGTATTTATTTTTCATAAAATAAAAAAGGCCACGGGAGAAAAACGCATCTGGCTGCGGGCAACAGGATCTACGCTGGTTTCCCAGTTTATCGACAGTTTCGTAGTATTATTTATTGCTTTTTATATAGGCACCCGGGTAAACCAATCCGGGAATGATTTCGTTTGGCCCTTTAAATTGTTTATTGCTGTAGGTATCGTCAATTATATTTACAAATTCATTGTTGCCATTTTAATGACGCCGGTGATCTATTTCATGCATAACCGGATTGAAAGATACCTGGGTCATCAGCAGGCCACAGAATTGAAGAGGGCGGCCATGCACAACGAATAAAATCGGGAAAAGGTAACGGGGGTTGAAAGGGGGAGTGGTATCCTAGTACAATTTATTTTCTTTTACCAATTTTGCAACCACTTTATCAATAGGTAGTGTTACGCTTTCTTCTGAAAATTGGTTCCAATCTACAAAACGAAATGTTTCTGTTTCGCCGGTGTCATTATACACCGCCAGTTGTCTTTCATCAAAATCAAACAGCTTATCACGCAAAGGAGCTTTTATTTCCTCCAACGCTTTAACGCGGTAATAGATAGATATGATTTGGTGCGCCGGATTGAAGGCAGACATCTGGAAAAAGTCAGTAGTATAAAGATGGCCGGTCACTTCTACGGCCAGGTCCATCTCTTCTTTAAATTCACGAACCACGCAATCAATGGTGCCTTCACCAAATTCTAAACCACCACCGGGGAATTTTGTATAGTAATGTCCACGGATAAATTCATCACTTACCAATACCTGTTTTTTTTCATTGATAAGTATTCCATAAACTCTCAGGGTAAATGTGCTCATTGTGATTATTTCGAAAAAGAGGTTCTAAAAAATTTTTTTGCGCAGGAACAGCCAGCCCACGGTCAGGGATATAACCAGGGAAACGAAAACTACAATATAAAAGGCATAGGGGGAATGTTCAAATCCGCTGGGCACATTCATGCCAAATAAGCTGGCGATCAAAACAGGAAATGTAAGGACAATGGTAATAACAGCCAGCCGCTTTAATACCTGGTTCTGGTTGTTGGCAATGATACTGGCAAATGCATCGAGTGTGCTGGTGAGCATGTTGGCATAAATATTCGCCATTTCCAGTGCCTGTGAATTATCAACGATCAGGTCATCCAGGAATTCTTTTTCATCTTCATTCAATCCCAAAAAATTGGTGCGTTCCAGTTTGATAAAGAGAAGTTCATTTGACCGGAGGGCGGTAACAAAATAAGTAAGGCTTTTCTGTATGCGCATCAGTTGCAACAGGTGCTCATTCCGGCTGGCATCGTATAATTTTTGTTCCAGGATATTCCGCCGGTGATTGATCTCTTTGAGCAGGTCCAGAAAGTTTTTTACAATTTTCTCAAACACTTTCAGCACGATCATGCTGCGTTTATCCGAATCCCGGTTTTGAAAGGTATTCAGGAATTTTTTTATGACAGAGTTCTCAAAAGAATTAACGGTTACCGTATGGTTGTGCGTCAGGATGATGCAAATAGGAATGGTGATA
>JBGTNK010000114.1:0-6975 GCA_041743125.1 Chitinophagaceae bacterium | reverse complement strand
ACGCACCTGTTGTATCGTTCACCACCCTGCTCCTTAGAGCAACGCAGCATACAACCGGTTTGATGGTGAAGGTTGCTCTGCTTCTCCCATCGAGAGACCTGCTCTCATCACAAAAGCAGCTTCGCTGGACACACACAGGGGTTTGGCGTTATTGGGGCTTGACGAATATTGCCTCATCATTTGTTCTTTATTGTGCTTCAGTTCGGGCTTGACGTTATAAATTTGGCTTATGAATAAAACATCAGCAATATTGCAATTATTGGGCTTTGGTTATGGGCAGACAGAATTCTAATTCCCCAACAACGCCAAGCCTTTTTCGTTAGCGGTCATTGTAACGGACGACCCTGACAAAACATTAATTTTGACAGTAATAAATGATAGATATATCCTTTAACATCTGGTCAGTTATCATCTTGTTAGGGGCAGGACAAGGACTTTTTCTGTCCTTTTATCTATTCACAAAAATTGAAAATCGAGATGCCAATAAATGGCTCTCATTTTTGCTGACCGCAGTTTCATTGCACTTATTGGAGTATGCTGGTGATATTTCGGGAATAACACTAAAGTTCCCCGTTCTTGTAGCCATCACCTATCCATTGCTTTTTTGTATGGGGCCGCTTTATTTTTTGTATTGCCGCTACCTGCTTGACAAAGACTATCACACATCATACAAAACATTTTTGCATTTTATACCCTGCGTGATGGTATTACTGCTGATGCTTCCATTTTACCTGATGCCTGCAACGGAAAAAGTAATTTACTTACAAGGACTATCATCAAGCGGCACATTAGAAATACCAACAGGACAACTTGTTTTTATGGCGGCTCACGTTTTTCAAACAGTCTTCTATGTTTGGGTTTCATATAAGTTCATCAACAAAAAAGAAGAATATTTAAAAAGAATTTCCTCTGACGTTTTTGTGGTGAAGAAACTTGACTGGTTGAGGTCATTTAGTTTTTACTTTTCTTTTTACCTGTTGTTGTATTTAGTGCTGGTTGTTGTGCTGACATTCGTTAAATCATTTCAGATTCAAATTGACTATACGATGTTATTTATCACTTCCTTTTTAATTTATTTAATCGGGTATGCGGCAATCGGTAATCCTGAAATCTTCAAAGGCACACAAGAAATTGAAGATCAGGAATCAATTGAAAATAACATTGCTCCGTTAAGAAACGGCAACAAATTCCCCGAACTGAAAGAAAAGTTGATGCATTACATGGAAACAAACAAACCATATCTGAAAAGCGACCTTAAAATTTCCGAACTGGCGGATTCCCTTTCTGTTCCGCATTACCAACTTTCGCAATTGCTCAATAACGAGTTTTCGGTCAACTTCTATGATTTCATAAATAAATATAGGGTTGAAGAAGCCAAAAAATTACTCATCGAAGACACCCGCAACTACAAAATCCTTGCAATTGCCTTTGAAGTAGGGTTCAACAGTAAAGCAACTTTTAACCGTGTTTTCAAAAACATCACTAACCTTACTCCTTCAGAGTTCAAGGAAAAATTTTCCGTTTCTAATTCTTAAGTATTGATTTGCAAAGATTTACTCATTTGATACCTTAAATTGATACTTCAATTCTACGACTTATCTGGTCTCAATTCGTAAGTTGGGGCGATTCCCCTTCTTAACCTTCACATATTTGCCATCATAAATTTAAAAATCAAATCGGCATGGCAAATTCAATCAAAATTACAGTTACAGTAAACTCCCCTGTTGAGAAGGTGTGGGACATTTTTATGAATCCGGACTATTTGAAACACTGGCTTCCGGGGTTTGTTTCAATCGAACACTTGGACGGCACGATTGGCAAAAAAGGAAGCACAAGCAAAATGAAATTCATTGAACGTGGCAAAGAACTGGAAGTAATTGAAAAAGTATTGTTCGTAAATCCAATGCAACAATACTCTTTTGAGATGCAACATGGCACTTTGAACATTCTAACTGATGTTCGCTTTATTTCAATCGGACAGGTAACAGAAATCATCCAGGCTGTTCAGTGTTCTCCAAAGGGCATATTTATGAAGTTGATGATGCCATTGATGAAAGGAGAAATGAAAAAGAAAATGGCAAATGACCTGAAAAAACTAAAGGAATTTATTGAATCTAAAAAATAGCACATAATGAAAAAATATATCGTTTTAAAATTAATTGGATTAGCACTACTGGCTATGATAACTTTAGTTATTATTTCATTCCTTGAAGTTACAGTGTATTCTTATGTCATAAATCCCGGGCAAGAAAATAGTGTTTATGAGGCACATGCTGAAGTTTTTGCACCATTTATCTCAGGCCTTTTTGGGTTTATTATTTTCTTTCTCGTTGCAAGACATTGGAAGAAAAAAGAATATCAGAATTTATTAAAACTGATTTTTCTTTTTCCATTCATTTATGTTTTGTTGGACATTGTTATAATAACAACAGCAGGTGTTAAATGGTCTGACTTCATTTTAATTTTTGCAATTGCTAATGCCGCAAAATTTCTTGGAAGTTACTTAGGGTATAAATTAGCTAAATGACAGTGGACAGTTACGCATTTGGACAACAGACAAATCCGAAAGAAAACAACGAACCGCTAACATTGGGCTTGCTGCAATGCTGCCAGACGAATAAATCCTCATCTTTTTGTTCGCTATCAGCAGTAGTCCGGGCTCGACGTTCAATATTTAGCTTTTTGTTGTTAACTTCATCTTCATATTTTCAATCATCAGCGGTACCGGACGAGCAATGAATACCAGCACAGCAGAAAGCCCTGAACGTTTTACGTCATCCTGCAAACATTTAAAGATCCATGAATCTTCCGTCCAGACCCTACGCAAATTTTAGCACATTGCAAGGCACACAAAACCCCAACACAAAGCCGACTTGCAAAGAGCTAAAGGTGCCAACGCACAGCCCACCCACCCCGGCTGACGGAATTCTAATCAACTTCACTTAGCTATGACAAGGACAACATCGTGAACAACCATAAAAAATATTTTCCCCTCCTGTAATAAATCATTCTCCTGTGCCACTGATATATAAAATGCACAATTATGAAACAAGAAATATCCACCAAAACTACCCCGACATTCACCCCGTTTAACCGGTACGCTTATATTGCTTACATGGTCCTGGTTATCTATCTTTTTTTAAAAGGTGATTACGAATGGGCATTTACCAACATGGGTATTGCACTTGTTTTCGACCCGTTTGACCCCAATGTGAAATGGCAGCAGAGACCTTTGTATCAAAAAGTTTGGCTGCTCGTTCATCTCACCCTTACGTTTGCAGGATTAGCCTACATCCTCTTTATCAAACATTAGTCAACTTACTTTTAAAACGTCAAAAAAATGAAAAAGAATTTTCTATTGGCATTGCTATGCCTTGTAACATCAGTAACATTATTTGCCCAAAAAACCATTTCAGGTAATTCACTTCTATGGAAAGTAACTGGTAATGGTTTAAAGAAACCTACGCACTTATTTGGCACATTCCACTTGCTTACGAATGCCTATGCTGACACACTACCCGGAATTATCAATGCTTATAAATCTTCAGATGCAGTGGTGGGTGAATTAATTATAGACAGCACTATACAAGCTCCAATGATGGAAGCACAGATGTTAAAAGGAACTACGCTAAACAAAGTGTTGCCAGATACACTGTATGCTAAAACTTCAACCTGGCTTAAAGAAGAAGCAGGTTTGGATATAATGAAACTGGACGGACTTAATCCAATGACCGTTATGACGGTAGTGATGGCAATCACCAAGCAAAAATATTTTCCTAATAAGCAAGGAGAAGTTCAACTGGATACCTATTTTCAAGACCTGGGAAAGAAAGATGGAAAAAAAATTTTAGGATTGGAAAATATTGAAGTTCAAATTAATGCTTTGTTCAGGCAATTAAGTATAGCCCGTCAGGTTGAGCTTTTGAACGAAACCTTTAAGGACCCTGGTTCTTTTAAAACAATAATCACTACTATGAATGATGCATACCTTGGCAATGACTTGATAGCTTTGCATCAGTTGATGTATGGGTCCACTTACAAACCCGAAGAAATGAAACCTTTGTTAGATGACCGTAATAATCATTGGATGCAACAGTTGCCAGGTCTGATGAAAGAACAATCCCTTTTTGTGGCAGTTGGTGCTTTACATTTGGTAGGTGAAACGGGCTTGGTAAATCAATTAAGAAAAAAGGGCTATACTGTAACACCAATTAACCTTAAAAATTAGTGAGCGAAAAAGAGTTTCTATCTCAACTTAAAGAGCACCAGAATATCATTTATAAGCTGGTGCATCTTTATGCAAATACAGAAGAAGACAAGAAAGATTTGTACCAGGAGATAGTGTTACAGGCATGGAAAACTTATGCAGCTTTTAGAGGAGATGCAAAGTTTAGTACATGGTTATACAGGCTTTGTTTGAATACAATCTTCACCATCCAAAAGAAAACAAACAGGATTGAGTATACCGATACCGCAACGTTTGAAGAAACATATTTTACTACCTCCGGTAACGATGATGTTGACAGATTATATAAAGCAATCCGAACCCTGCCTGAAACAGAGAGGGCAATAATTTCACTTCATTTAGACGGCTATGATAATAAAGAAGTAAGTGAAATGTTAGGTATCACCCCAAACTTAGTTGGGGTAAAACTTCATAGGATAAAACAACAATTGGCCACGCTATTAAAAAATATATAATGGACATTGAAAATATATGGAAACAGAGTAGCGGCAGCGATGATGCATTAAATAAAATATTGGAGCAGCAAGATTATAGTAAGCTTCATTCTAAATTGCCGTTAAAGAAATTAAAGAAAAATCTTTTGCTTGGGATGGTGTATGCTGCTCTGATTACTGGTTTTTATGTGGTGCTATACTTCATTGTTCAAATTTGGCAGGTTCATATTGCTATTACTATTGCAACTCTTTTCAATATTATTGTTGGCATTGATACCTGGAAATTATATAAGAGCATCAATGAAGATATTTCTACAAGCAACTCTTTAAAAGATGAATTGGAAAAAAATTATTCCGGCTTTCAAAGGTGGTGGCGTATACAGGAAAGATTAGGTTTATTTGTTTATCCAATAGCAGCAACCGGTGGTTTTATTATTGGCGGAGTAGAAGGTTCGGGCAAAACCGTTGAAGCATTTTTATACAATTCAAAAATGTTACTAATCCTCGGTGTTACCCTTTTGATTTTAGTCCCCTTTTGTTACTATGGAGCAAGATGGATGTTCAACTATGCTTATGGTAAACATCTGAAGAAACTCAAATCAACTATTGATGAACTAAGCTGACTATATGGAGATAAAAAACGGTGTCAATACTTTTTATGCAAAAGACAGGAAAGCATGGCGTGCCTGGCTAAAGAAAAATGCATTAATAGAAAAATCATTGTGGCTGATTATTTATAAAAAAGATGCAGCTACAAAGAGCATAACCTATGCGGAAGCAGTTGAGGAAGCACTTTGTTTTGGCTGGATAGACAGCAAACCAAACAAGCGAGATGCAGAAAGTTTTTACCAGTTTTTTGCCAAACGAAATCCTTCAAGTAATTGGAGCAAAATCAATAAAGAAAGTGTAGCAAGATTAATAGCAAAAGGATTGATGACTGCTACCGGAATGGAAGTTATTGAAATGGCAAAGAAGAACGGTGCATGGACAGCACTTGACAGCATAGAGAAACTTGAAATACCAGTGGATTTACAAGAGGCGTTAACCAAAAATGATGATGCAGCAAAATATTTTGAAAAGTTCCCCAAGTCAGTCAAAAAAGGTATTTTGGAGTGGATACAGAATGCTAAGCGAGGTGAGACGAGGCAAAAACGTATCATTGAAACAGTAACGCTTGCTTGTAAGAATATCAGGGCAAATCAATATAACCCAAAGAGCAACGAAGTTTAAATTAAAAGCAATCACTATGAACCAATTATTCCAGAATGCCCAATGGCAACACAGTAAAAAGAAAGCAGAACTTCTTGAAGAGGGCTCAACCCTAATAGAAATGGTGTTTAGCAGGAAAGCAACTTATGTAGAAATCGGAAAGCAAAAGCTGGAGATTACCACCGATGGTTTTTGGTGTCCGAAAATTATGATAACTGAAAAGGACAAGGTTATTGCGTTACAAAAGCAATTGGGTTTATGGGGCACAAAAAGCGAATTTGTTTTTGATGATCAGACTTATATAGCAAAAACCAAACAGGGTATATTGTTTAACATCACCTATTCAAATGGCAGTAATGATATTCTTACTTATAAGTTAGATACATTAAAAAACAAGCCTGTAATCACCTTTGAAATAAAGTCTTTCGACATTCCTGAAAAGCATCTGTTGATCTTATTGGCTTTAGGTTTTTATTCAATTAAGAATGTAGCAATTGAAGCACTATCAAATGATTTTATTGTAACTGCTGTTGCCTAAATTAATCTTTACATCATCATGACCCAAATTTGTTACAAGGCATGGTACTCTACTACCACGCCAGAAGGCAAGCACATTGACAGGCACACAAAACCCACAGCACCGGAGCCAACCTGCCAAAGAGCATGCCTTCTGCTCGGCTTGGGTAACGGTCTTTAGGTTGACACAGTTAAAATTGCAACACTCAATAAAGGACAGAGAAAAGGGCGAACGTACAGTCGAGTAAGCAAGGGGATTTTCACCCCCTGCTCCTCACAGAACCGTACGTGAACCTCTCGATTCATACGGCTCTTCAAGATGATGTGGGCAATTAGTAAGCTGGGCATACGCTCCAATGGGCAAACAATCCCGGCTGTAACTTATACAAGGTATTCAGCCATCTGCTGCTCTTCCGCAAATGCATCCGCTTGTTCCATTTGCACCACTTTTCAAGTCGTCTGTTCACAAAGCGCCATAGGTCATTCAGATCTCTTTTGATAAAGTAACAGTAGTAGGTTTGCCATCCTCTCACTAAGGGATTCAAAAGATTCGCTACCACATATATACTG
>JBGTNK010000113.1:0-24839 GCA_041743125.1 Chitinophagaceae bacterium | reverse complement strand
GGTGCAGGTTAATTCTACCACATGGTCTCTTGAATTATTTCATGGTCCCACACTTGCTTTTAAAGACGTCGGCGCCAGGTTTATGAGCCGCTGCCTTGGTTACTTTTTAAAAGATGAAAATAAAAAAGTGACTGTATTGGTTGCTACATCAGGTGATACCGGTGGTGCTGTTGCCAATGGATTTTATGATATCGAAGGAATTGATGTGGTTATTTTATATCCCTCCGGAAAAGTGAGTCCCGTGCAGGAAAAGCAGTTAACAGCTTTGGGTAAAAATATTCATGCGTTGGAAGTGAACGGTTCGTTTGATGATTGCCAGCAAATGGTGAAAGCGGCATTCATGGACACAGACCTGAATCAAAAGATACTTCTTACTTCTGCTAATTCAATTAATGTGGCCAGGTGGCTGCCCCAGCAGTTTTATTATTTTTTTGCATTTAAGCAATGGGCCGATAAAGCACATCCGCCGGTTATCTCTGTGCCCAGTGGAAATTTTGGAAACATTTGTGCCGGCTTGCTGGCTAACCAATCAGGATTGCCGGTAGAACATTTTATAGCGGCATGTAATGCTAACGATGTGGTGACAAAATACCTGGATTTATCAACAGCTGATCTTGATGCCATGGGAAAACACAATATCGAACCTCATACTGCCATACCCACCCTATCAAATGCAATGGATGTTGGAGATCCCAGCAATTTTGTAAGAATACTTGAAATATTCAATCATCAATTTCCAGACTTAAAAAATAAATTATCTTCTTTCAGCATAAGTGATAACGATACTATTGCAACTATTATAAAGGTTTACCAGGAATCTGGCTATCTCCTCGATCCGCACGGTGCGGTAGGTTACCTGGCATTGGAAAAATTTTCTGGTGGAAGTCCAGCTACCAAAGGCATATTTCTTGAAACGGCCCACCCGGTTAAGTTTCCCGATGCAGTTGAAAAATGTACAGGAATAAAAATTCCTGTTCCTGCATCCCTGAAGACAATTATGAGTCAGGATAAAAAAAGTACAAAGATTGATAAAGAGTATAAGTATCTGAAAGAATATTTCCTGGGTAGTATATAATTAAACCAGGCAGGTTGACAAACTATTATCGCAAGGAGCAGATATTGAAATACGCATTGAGCCCGTCGCCCTTGCCAGGATTTACATTCTTTCCTGAATAACTTGTCTCCAACCTTTTTTTCTGTTTCAAGTCTTGGTTTATCTTTGCATAGAAGTAATTCAAATGCATGACATAGAACCCTTTTATAACTGGAGGCATATCTATACAAGTGAGGAAGATCCGTTATCGCCTTTTTTCGGCCGTGAGTATTCAGAATTTGAATATACACAGACGGTCTATAATTTTTTTATACACCCGCAATGGGACGATTTTGGTAGCCGCACTTTATACGTTAAAGTTTTAATGGCTGACAAGGATGAAAAATACGCTATCATTGAAATGATAGGTGAGTGGAATGATGCCATTGAAAATGACATTATGGAACTGAAACGTGAAGTGCTTGAAAAATTTATGTATGAAGGAATTGTCAAATTCATATTAATTGCAGAGAATGTTTTGAATTTTCACAGCAGTGGCAGCGAATATTATGAGGAATTATTTGAAGAAGTAACAGATGAAAACGGTTGGGTTGTTTGCCTGAATATGCCACCTCAAACACAATATGATTTTAAAAAGGCACACCTGAATCGTTATATCGAACTGGCAGAACTGGACAACTGGCGAATTTACAAACCCTATCATCTGTTTAAGAAGTTTGACCTGGAACTGGCGGCACGGCTAAAGTGATAATCAGGATTTGTTTTTTTATAGCTTGCTGTCAATAAAAGAATTTTCATCTCCGGTAAGGGATCTTTTATTTCTCCACGATTTTTGTTATACTCTTCAGCTTTGTTAATTAGCTATTCAATATTTCAACCCGTAAATTTTTTATCATTTATTGCTCTTCCGACACTATTTTTGCCAAACTTAATTCATCCACTTTTGATTGCTTATGACTTGCCTGCAGCAACATGTGGTAAAAAAGAAAAATAAACACGGCACACATGAAATGGTCTGAATTCTTCACGTCGGCGGTTGGCAGAAAATTAGTAATGGGATTGACCGGGTTGTTTCTTATTTCCTTTCTTGTAGTACATGTTGGCGTTAACGCCACTATCTGGGCTAATGATGGAGGAGTCATGTTTAACAATACGGCTCATTTTATGGGTAGCACCATTGTTATCCGTATTATGGAGGTAGGTCTTTTTCTTGGAATTTTTCTTCATATCATTCAAGGTTATATTCTGGCTGCAAGCAATCAGTCTAAAAGAAAAGTGGGCTATGAAGTGCCCATGGGCAACCGCGGCAGTAAATGGTACAGCCGCAGCATGGGATTACTGGGTACTATTCTGTTATTATTTTTTATTCTTCATTGGTGGCATTTCTGGATTCCTTCCCGGTTTACAGGGATAGAAGAAATTCTGGTACCCGGCACTGAAAAAAAGCTTTATAATGTTTATGGATTAATGAAAATTACCTTTAGTGAGTTGTGGGTAGTGGTGGTTTATGTTATTGCATGCTTCTCTTTGTTCTGGCATTTGCTTCATGGATTTCAAAGTGCATTTCGTACAATGGGTTTATCTAACAAACGATTTATCGCCATGGTGCAAGGCCTGGGTGTTGGTTATTCCGTCATTGTTTCCCTGGCATTTGCTATGATGCCGGTAAGTATGTACCTCGATTGGGTATAATTAATTACGCTACCGGTTTTAGCTTTAGGAGGAGACGGGTAACATTACATAAGAGGATCGGTGAAATAATAGCGAATCATAGTAGTTGAAAATAAGTTGACGTGATGTAAGGAAAATGAAGGGATAAATAAATAGGCTTTTTGCGGAGAATGAGGAAACGTGTCGATTATTGGATCAAAAAGAAAGGATTGCAGAGTAGCAATTACGAGATGAAACCTGGCAAGATTTAACACGGGCAAATAATAATCTTTATATCATTTCAATCATTGAAAACAGTGGATATGTTGGATTCAAAAATTCCTTCCGGTGCATTAGACGAAAAGTGGACAGATTATAAGGGGCACTGTAAATTGGTAAACCCGGCTAATAAAAGAAAACTTGAAATTGTAATTGTTGGTACAGGTTTGGCCGGAGCATCTGCAGCAGCATCGCTGGGAGAACTGGGTTACCAGGTAAAAGCTTTTTGTTTCCAGGATTCTCCACGCCGGGCACACAGCATTGCTGCCCAGGGTGGAATCAATGCCGCTAAAAATTACCAGAATGACGGCGATTCAGTCTTCCGCTTATTTTATGATACCATCAAAGGAGGAGATTACCGTGCAAGGGAAGCCAATGTACACCGGCTCGCTGAAGTAAGTGCAAACATTATTGATCAATGCGTAGCGCAGGGAGTTCCTTTTGCCAGGGAGTATGGCGGACTGCTGAATAATCGTTCCTTTGGCGGAACCCAGGTAAAAAGAACATTTTATGCAGCCGGGCAAACAGGACAACAATTATTGATCGGAGCGTACCAGGCTCTCGAAAGGCAGGTGGCCCTGGGGAATGTAAAAATGTACAATCGCCATGAGATGCTTGACATTGTTCAAATTGAAGGAAAGGCAAGAGGGATCATTGCAAGAAACCTGGTAACGGGTGAACTGGAAAGACATTTTGGGCATGCCGTATTACTTTGTTCCGGAGGTTATGGTAATGTATTTTATTTAAGTACCAATGCCATGGGTAGCAATGTAACGGCTATCTGGAAGGCACACAAGCGGGGTGCATATTTTGGCAATCCATGTTTTACTCAAATTCATCCTACCTGTATTCCTGTTACCGGCGATCATCAAAGCAAACTAACCTTGATGTCGGAATCTTTGCGTAATGACGGGAGAATTTGGGTACCCAGGAAAAAAGATGACACCAGAAAGGCAAACGATATTCCGGAAGAGGAACGGGATTATTACCTGGAAAGAAGGTATCCGGCTTTTGGCAACCTGGTTCCCAGGGATGTGGCTTCAAGAGCCGCAAAGGAAAGATGCGATGCCGGCTATGGCGTAGGAACAACAAAGCAGGCTGTATATCTTGATTTCAAATACAATCTTATCAATAAATACGGAAAAGTAGAAGCAAGCAAACTGGGTATTGAGAATCCGGACCTGGATACATTGATGAGATTAGGTAAAGAAGTAGTGAAAGAGGAGTACGGGAATCTTTTTGATATGTATGAAAAAATAACAGGTGAAAATCCATATGAAGTGCCTATGCGGATTTACCCGGCGGTGCATTATACTATGGGAGGGCTTTGGGTAGATTATGAATTGCAGACTTCTATTTCAGGATTATATTCTTTAGGTGAAGCTAATTTCAGCGATCATGGTGCTAACCGGTTGGGTGCTTCCGCTTTAATGCAGGGATTAGCAGATGGTTATTTTGTTATTCCTTATACGGTTGGTAATTACCTGGCTAATGAGATCAGTGTGAAACCCATTGAAACATCTCATCCGGCTTTTGTTGAAACAGAGAAAGCGGTAAGCGACAGGATCAATATGCTCATGAGTATAAAAGGAACCCAATCTGTAGAAAGCTTGCATAAGCGGCTGGGAAAAATTATGTGGGAAAAATGTGGTATGGCCCGCAGTCAAGAAGGATTGAAGTCGGCGATAACAGAAATACAACAACTAAAAAAGGAATTTTGGAGTGACGTCCGTATTCCCGGTGAGATCAATGAAATGAACCCGGAACTGGATAAGGCCAACCGGGTGGCTGATTTCATTGAATTGGGCGAGTTAATGTGTATTGATGCCTTGAACCGAAATGAAAGTTGTGGCGGTCATTTCCGTGAAGAGAGCCAGACAAACGAAGGGGAAGCAAAAAGAGATGACGAAAATTATAGTTATGTTTCTGCCTGGGAATATAAAGGAGAAAGCGAATGGCAATTGAACAAGGAAGAGTTGAAATTTGAAGTAGCGAAACCAATGCAGAGAAGCTATAAATAATTTTCTCAAATTAACAGACTGAATTTCTATGGACCATTATTTAATGAATCTTAAGCTGAAAGTGTGGAGGCAGAAGAATGCGAAAAGTCCGGGGCGTTTTGAATTGTTCGAGGTTTCAGGTATTTCTTCTGAAATGTCGTTCCTGGAAATGTTTGATGTACTGAATGAAAAATTGATAAAGGAAGGAAAAGATCCTATCGCTTTTGATCATGATTGCCGGGAAGGTATTTGCGGAGCATGTTCCATGTATATTAATGGCCGGCCCCACGGACCCTGGCATGCAAATACTACCTGCCAGCTCCATATGAGAGCATATAAAGACGGAGACACTATCACCGTTGAGCCGTGGAGAGCTAATGCATTTCCGGTAATAAAGGATCTGATGGTAGACCGGGATGCTTTTGATCGTATTATTCAGGCAGGTGGTTATATTTCTGTCAATACCGGAAACGCAGTAGATGCAAACGCCTTACCGGTGAATAAAGATGATGCAGATATGGCGTTTGCTACAGCCGCTTGTATTGGATGTGGTGCCTGCGTGGCGGCTTGCAAAAATTCCTCCGCTTTACTATTCGTTTCAGCCAAAGTAACTCACCTGGCACTGCTACCACAGGGAGGCCCTGAAAGAAAGAAAAGAGTGATGAGCATGGTAGCACAAATGGATAAAGAAGGATTTGGTTCATGCACCAATACCGGAGCTTGTGAAGCAGTTTGCCCTAAAGAAATATCCATCACAAATATTGCCCGGTTAAATGCAGAGTATATGGGGGCCGGGCTAACTTCAGAAGAAAGATAAAATGAAGAATGTATTATAAGCTGCCTTGGAAAATATTAACTACCAGGGCAGTTTTTTTTTGCATTAAGGAGCAATAAATATTATCAACTTCTCATTAAATTGTTCTATTCTACCATGTGTTGACCTGGCTTTACGCTCACCGCCTGACAAAGGAGGGAAGTGAATAGGACCTCATTTCTTCACCTATTTGATTCAATTTACACGATTTAACCTCTGTTAATAATTTTAGGGCAATAAAAAGACCGAAATTTGCGATTTGAGAAAAACTCACTGCTGTTGAAGGGTTTGCGAAGAATATTATTGGTTTTACTCATTCTCTGGTTTGCACTTCCCGGCAAGGCACAATCTCCTGTTCAAACTGGTTCTAATCTGCGGCATCGGGTATTTGCCGTTTCAGGCGACAGTATCCTTTTGGATACCCTCAGTATCATTCCACAAACATTTGTAATAGAAGGAATTTCTCCGGGAGATTATAACCTCGATTTTATTAATTCGGTTTTAAGTTGGATCAATAAGCCACTGGTTGATAGTGTCCGGATTTCCTACCGTGTATTCTATTATAAGTTAAATCCCGTAGCACAGCGAATGCGGGCCGACAGTGTGATAAATAGTATGTCCGTGGCTCCCTACGACTTCAATAATGAATTGACCGAAGCCCAAAAAGGTATTTTTAATTTCGGAACAATTAAAGCCGAAGGAAGTTTTGGCAGGCAGATCGCTTTTGGAAATAGCCAGGATGCAGTTTTAAATTCTACTCTGAACCTTCAACTGAGTGGAATGTTGGGCGACAGCATAGAGATACAGGCGGCTATAACGGATAATAATATACCTATTCAACCTGATGGAACCACTCAGCAACTAAATGAATTTGACCAGGTGTTTCTTCAGTTTAAAAAGAAGAACTGGCAACTAAATCTTGGCGATATTGATATTCGCCAAAATCAAAGTTATTTTCTCAATTTTTATAAACGATTGCAAGGGGTGGCCTTTCAAACCACAACTAAACTGGGTAAAAATGTTGAATCAAAAACACTGGCCAGCGGATCCATTGCTAAAGGAAAATTTACCCGCAATGTGATTCAAGCATTGGAAGGTAACCAGGGGCCTTACCGGCTTACGGGGGCCAACAATGAATTTTTCTTTATTGTACTCGCCAATACAGAGCGGGTTTTTTTGGATGGACTCTTACTCCAGCGGGGGGAAGACCAGGATTATGTGATCAATTACAATACTGCCGAGGTAACTTTTACCCCCAAAAGAATGATCACCAAAGACAGCCGTATTCAAATTGAATTTGAATATGCCGACAGGAATTTTTTGAATGCCAATTTCTATGTTTCGGAAGAAGTTGACTTTAATAAAAAACTAAAACTACGTATAGGTGCATTCACAAACAGCGATGCAAAAAATTCACAGATCAACCAGGTGCTGGATAACCCGCAAAAACAATTTCTGGCCAATTTGGGCGATAGTATTCAAAGGGCTTTTTATCCTTCAGCTGCAATTGATACCTTTTCCGCCAGCAAAATATTATATCAACGAGTTTATTATACTTCCGGCACCGGTGTAGATTCATTTTACCTGTATTCTACAAATCCTGATTCAGCTAAATACAACTTGTCATTTATAAATGTGGGTCAGGGTAATGGTAATTATATACCGGATTTCAATGGGGCCAATGGTAAAGTATACAAGTTTCTTGAGCCGGTGGGCGGCGTAAGGCAGGGAAATTTTGAACCGGTTATTGTATTGGTGACGCCAAAGAAACAACAGCTTATAAATTTGGGACTCGACTATGCCATTGATAAAAATACAATGTTCAGGAGCGAAGTGGCAATGAGTAATTATGATGCCAATACGTTTTCAAAAGTTAATAATGGTGACGATAAAGGATATGCGGCAAAATTTCAATTGAACAATACTAAACAACTCAGGGAGAAAAATATATTACAATTGCTTACCGGTTTGGATTATGAATATGTGCAAAGCAAATTTAAACCGCTGGAACGGTTAAGGTCAGTTGAGTTTTCAAGGGATTGGGGTTTGCCCATTTTGATACAACCGGAAGAAGAAAATATCATTCGGGCATCTGCCGGACTGAAAGATGATAAAAGCCAGGCCGTGGGTTATAAATTTATAAATTATAAAAGAGGCAACAATTATAATGGTTTTCAAAATGCTTTTACCCAGGTGACCAATTGGAAGGGATGGCAGTTTAATAATGAAATTGTGATCACAAACTTTGATGCGGTCAATGAAAAAGGTGTTTTTTTCAGACCAACGATTGATCTCAGCCGCCAGTTTAAAAGTTTAAAAAATTACCGGATGGGGTTGAGGTATGCTGAAGAACAAAATACTGTCAGGGATAAATCGACCGATACAATTGCTCCCACTGCTTTTTCTTTCGACAGCTATTCAGTGTATATCAAATCGGATGAGGCCAAGAAAAATCGTTACGGTATTACCTTCTTTACCCGCTCAGATAAGTATGCTTATGGCAAAAGTTTTATTCGCGGTGACAGAAGTTACAATCTGAATCTTCAAACTGAATTGCTTTCCAATACCGGGCGCCAGTTTTATCTGAATACTACCTTCCGCAAACTCCAGGTGATAAAATCATTTCTATCAAAACAAGAAGAGGATGAAACAATTTTGGGAAGGGCCGAATATGTAATGAACGAATGGAAAGGATTACTAAGTGGAAATGTATTATACGAGGTAGGGGCGGGGCAGGAACAAAAAAGAGACCAGACCTATATTGAAGTACCGGCGGGTACAGGGCAGTTTGCCTGGATAGATTATAACAACGATGGAGTACAGCAGTTGAACGAATTTGAGCTGGCTGCCTTCCAGGATCAGGCAAAGTTTATCCGGATTCTGACACCCACAAACGAATTTATTAAAGCGAATTACATCACCTTTAATTATAGTTTGAATATTAATCCTAAATCTGTTCTTAATAAAGCGGATATGAACAGGATAAGCCAGTTTGTTTCCCGCTTTAATTTTATAACCTCCTTGCAGGTCAGTAAGAAGTCAGTTGCAAAAGGTAGTTTTGAATTTGATCCTTTTAAATACGGTGCTAATGATACCGCCCTGGTAACCCTGAATACTGTCGTTCACAATACTATTTCTTTTAACCGGTTCAGTAATGAATGGGGCATTGATCTGAGTAATCTGCGCAATAACGGCAAATCATTATTGACTTACGGGTATGAAAGTCGTGCTGTCAACGACTGGACGGCCAAAATAAGATGGAATATCAGCCGCTCACTTTCGGTATCCTTAAATGGAAGAAAAGGAGATAATTCTTTGTTTACCCCCAACGCACAATTTGACAACCGGAATTATGATCTTGATATCACCAGCATAGAACCCCTTGTTACTTTTTTAAGGAGCACTACATTTCGTATTGCTACCGGGTATAAATTTGAAAACAAGGAAAACGACCCTGTATATGGCGGGGAAAAAGCCAGATCTCATTCTATAAACGTAGAGTCTAAATACAATGTATTACAGAATAGTTCTGTAACAGGAAGGTTTACTTTAAATAATATTGATTACAAATCGGCAAATGGATCAGCTATTTCAACAGTCAGCTACATTATGCTCGATGGCCTGTTGCCCGGAAAAAATTACTTATGGTCAGTTATCCTCAGTAAACGATTGCTGAATAATCTTGAATTAAACTTCCAGTACGATGGAAGAAAACCCTCTTCAGCTAAAACCGTGCATATTGGAAAAGCTTCATTAACGGCATTGTTTTAGAACTTATTCTGAAATATATCAAACAAAATACTCTCAGGCCGCAAACTATTGGATACAAAACTTATCACACATTGAACCTGAAGTGCATTACATCGCCATCTTTCACAACATATTCTTTTCCTTCAATTCTTAACTTACCCACTTCCCGGCAGGCTGCTTCTGATTTGTAGGATACAAAATCATCGTAACTGATCACTTCTGCTTTAATAAAACCCTTTTCAAAATCAGTATGAATTACACCGGCGGCCTGTGGTGCCTTCCACCCCTGGTGAATAGTCCATGCTCTTACCTCCTGTACACCTGCAGTAAAATAAGTAAAGAGATTTAATAGTTTATAAGCCGAATGGATAAGCCTGTCCAATGCAGGCTCCGTCATTTTATATTCTTCCATGAACAACTGGCGGTCTTCCGGGTTCTCCATTTCAGCAATCTGAGCTTCAATGTTATTGTTCATGATGATCACTTCCGCTTTCTCATTTTTAACGGCCTCTTTCAGGGCTTCAGAATATTTGTTTCCGGTATGCATGGAAGCTTCATCTACATTGGCAACATATAATACGGGTTTGTCTGTGAGCAGGAACAGATCAGCCACCGCAACTTTTTCGTCTTTTGACAAGTCAAGTTCACGTATACTTTTTCCTTTTTCCAGGTGTTCTTTACAGCGAATTAAAATTTCAAGTTCCGATTTAAGCTTGGGATCCAGTTTGGCTCCTTTTTCACTTTTTGGAATTTTTCGCTCAATACTATCCAGGTCCTTTAGCTGTAGTTCAGTGTCTATGATTTCCTTATCGGAAACCGGGTTGATGGCACCTTCATCTCTTAATATATTCTCATCTTCAAAACAGCGCACAACATGAATAATAGCATCAACTTCACGGATATTGCCCAGAAATTTATTTCCCAGGCCTTCTCCTTTGCTGGCGCCGCGTACAAGTCCGGCAATGTCCACTATTTCGATCTGCGTAGGAACAATGCGGTCGGGGATCACCAGCTCTGCCAGTTTATTCAGGCGCAGGTCTGGTACATCAACTAACCCCACATTAGGATCAATAGTGCAGAAACGATAATTACTTGCTTGTGCCTTTGCACTATTACTTACCGCATTAAATAAGGTCGATTTTCCAACATTGGGTAATCCCACTATTCCTGCCTGTAAAGCCATGAAGAAAAGTTTTTAGATTTATAAGTTTTTAACACGCAATGGCATTATTCTCCTGTCGTTGCAGCGTTTGTTTTCGGGGCGCAAAGATAGGAGAAAACAGGGAGGCAGAATCTGTAAAAAAGATTACATTATCTTCAAACCGTAAACATAAAATTCAACCTAATTATATGGCGTTAAGCAGGATTTGGTCGGCATTTATCATTATTGCTGTTTTAGTAGCAGGATTCAGAATGTTATCGGGAGATGAAAAGATCTTTACCAGGATGGTAGTTGGCAAATCGTCTGACAAATATGACAGCATATATTATGTTGGCCTGGGTTCACCACTTAATCAAAATTTATCGCCGGAGTATAATAGTTTTTTACGTGAATATGGGTATGCAAAAACGGATTCTATTTCCCGGGCAACAGTACTATTAACAGACAACATGGACGGGGATTCAGTGAATCTAATAAAGGCGGCAAACCCCGGAATCCAGGTGTATTCATATGTTTCTGTACAGAAGAAATTAGTTCGAAAAGTAGATGGTGTTATTGAAACAGCCAAGAATGCCGTTATTGACATCATTATTCCGCTGATCGGTATCATGGCACTTTTTATGGGCTTTCTGAGTATTGCAGAACGGGCAGGCGGGGTCAGGCTTTTATCAAGAATGATATGGCCATTTTTTTCAAGGATATTTCCTGACCTGCCAAAGAATCATCCGGCGATGGGTCATATGATGATGAATTTTTCCGCTAATTTATTAAACCTGGATAATGCTGCCACACCGTTTGGATTGAAAGCAATGGAAAGCTTACAGGAGTTAAACACCAATAAGGCCGTGGCGTCCAATGCCCAGATCATGTTCCTTGCGTTGCATGCATCAGGACTTACCCTTATACCAGTAACCATCATTGCTTACCGCAGCGGATTGGGAGCTCAAAATCCCACTGATATTTTTATACCCTGTATGATCGCCACATTTGTGGCAACGATGGCTGCCATGTTTATCGTTTCCTTTAAGCAAAAGATCAATGTATTTCAACCCGTAATATTAGGCTGGGTGGGTGGCATCTCATTGTTGATTGCTTTATTGGTATGGTATGTAACCGGGCTTGATTCTCTTTCCTCTCAATCATTCTCAAGTATTCTTAGTAATGGAATTATCCTCGCCATTTTCTTTTTAATTGTTTTAGGGGGCGTGTATAAAAAAATTGATGTTTTCGATGCATTCGTGGAAGGTGCAAAGGGTGGATTTGAAACTTCGGTTCGTATTATTCCTTATATAGTAGGAATGCTGATCGCTATCAGTATGCTGCGAACCAGCGGCTCATTTGATGTGATCATTAATGCAATGAAATCTTTATTTGCTGCTTTAGGAACTGATACCCGTTTCGTAGATGGATTGCCTACCGCGCTGATAAAACCAATGAGTGGAAGTGGCGCAAGAGGAATGATGCTGGATACCATGAAAACTTTTGGTGCCGATTCCTTTGCGGGCCGGTTGTCAAGTGTTTTACAGGGATCTTCAGACACTACCTTTTATGTAGTGGCAGTTTATTTTGGTTCAGTTAGTATCAGAAATACCCGCTATTCCATTGCGGCTATGTTATTAGCCGATTTGGTAGGAATAATTACAGCTATAGGTCTTTGTTATTTATTTTTTGGATAGGATGGATATCCTTCAACGGTATTAAATCTTTTCGTAGTTATTCAATTTTTTGTGCATCTTCCTGGCTGGCATATTCTTCTTCGGGATCGGGTAATATTTTTACCACCGAATGCTGGAGAGAAATGATAGAAGAGGCTGAGTATAATCCAATCCCGTTTCCTGAGTAGGTATAATCCATCAAAGTCAGTTTCACTACTCCGTCTATGGATAATTCAATATAATGTCCATACCGGATAAGTCTGAAATGATACATATTTTTTTCATTGGGAGTAAAGAATCCGGATTGGATATCGTTGAAAATAAAATTCTGCCGAGTATTTAATGGATTAAAACCCCATGCCCTTATTAATACCTGCCCGTTTGAAACATTGAATGAAATAAAATAACCATTACCATCTGCATCCACATCGCTTACCAATCCCAGTTTTCCCATGCCTTCTACGGTCAGCACTCCTTCCCAGATAAAGCCCAATGAGGGTTTACTGAAGCAGAACATCTCATATCCGCTCCTGCCACCACAGGTCCATTTATCGGGTTCTATTGTAGAAGATGCCGTGGAGTTATTGAGTAAATGGTTTACGGGTCCCATTTCATGCTGTTGCATTATTTTAGTAACCATCTTTTCCCACCGGTAATAACTTTTTAATATTAATCTTCCCTTATTATCCGTATCCAGTTGTTTTGGTGGCGGCAATACCCGCAGGGCATCAATTTTTCCATAAGCATAAAAAAAATTATAAACCAATACATGCTCACCATCCTGTATAGTGCGGGCGGCATAGTTTCCCTGTGGCAATAAAACATCGGCATGAAATGAATGGTATTCTCCAAAAAAATCAGGCGCAAACCAGTACCGCACTTTTATATCCTCCCTTATCGATCCCAATAAATAATACCGGCCTTTTAATTCAAACACGCAGGGACATTCAATGTCATCATATACCATGGGGAATAACAGCGGAGGCATTAATTCCACGATATCGTTTGTTATTTTCACCAACCCTACACAGCCCCGGCGTGATACAGGACCTTCTGTCGTTCTTGCATCTACCAGCAAGTACACTTCACCTTTATGTTCAAACCGGAAAGGATCCCGGAAACTCAGCCAGGTGCGGGGATTGGCGCTGGATGTTTCGTACAAATCTCCTGCTGGTTCAATAGGGAAGATATTTTTTTTATTTTTTGTCCAGTCAATAAGATTATCCGATTCCGCATAACCAATTCTGGAAACTACTCCACGGTCCTTTCTCTGCAAACCGGTATAATACATTTCAAATTTGTTCCCAACCTCGCATACATGCATGGTCCATAGCATATCATCGTCCCACTCGCCGGGATGCCCCACGAACAAAGCATTATTGACTCTCTTCCATGAAATGCAATCCTTCGATGTGGCGTGTGCTATATAATCGTGGTTGGGTATGATAAGGTGGAATAAATGGTAGACCCCTTTATGAATGATAACCGTTATATCGCCAATTTCCCAATCGCTGAAACCTGATCCTGAGTACATATAATATTTTTTGCCGTTTTGATAAAATTACAAAATACTATCACTAATTCTGATTTGGCTAATTTTACCATCTTCAAATGAAAAGATTAATGATATGGAGAATGGTTATTATATACAATTATTCAGTCCGCATGGCCTTATTCGTTTTGTAGATCCGGAAATTGGCAGAGACAAGGATACAGGTGGGCAGGTAAAATATGTACTTGAACTATTAGAAAACCTTTCACAACATCCACAGGTTAGAAAAGTGGATCTTTTTACCCGTAGAATAAAAGATAAAAGAGTGTCCGCTGCCTATGAAAAGGAAATTGACATAATAAATGCCAAAGCCCGTATCATCCGCGTTACCTGTGGCGGAAATTCATACCGGCAAAAAGAAGGATTGTGGGATTACCTGGATGAATTTATAGATAAGACCATCCGGTTTATAGAAAGACAGGATGACTTTCCGGATGTGGTGCATGGTCATTATGCTGATGGTAATTATTTGGCAGGGCAGGTCAGCGAAATATTCGGAATACCTTTTATTGCTACCAGTCACTCCCTGGGGAGAAATAAGAAGAATATTTTATTGAGGGAAGGATTATCAGAAGAGAGGATCAATGAAAAATTTAATATGGCACGGCGTATTGAAGTGGAAGAAAATGTTTTGAAAACAGCCGATAAAATAATAGTGAGTACGCAACACGAAATAGACAGACAATACGGAACGTATAAAAATAAACAAGAGACAAGATTTGAAGTAATCCCTCCGGGTGTAAATACGGATTTATTTTATCCTTTTTACCGGTTTGATATGCCGGCGTTTAAAATGACCATTGAGCAGGAGCAGGCATTATACCGGGTCAATTCAGATATTGAACGTTTCTTATTTAATCCCGCCAAGCCATTGATCCTTTCTATAGGCAGAGCTGATAAACGAAAAAATTTTGAAACCATCATTCAATCATTTGGACAGGATAAAGAATTGCAGGCGATGGCTAACCTGGCCATATTTGCCGGTGTAAGAAAAGATATTTCTCAAATGCCTGCCGACGAAAAAGATATTTTGACCAACCTTCTCTTGCTTCTGGATAAATATGACTTGTATGGTAAGATGGCTATCCCTAAGAAAAACGATCCTACGCTTGATGTGCCGGAAATCTATCGGGTAGCTGCAAGAAAGAAAGGTGTGTTTGTTAATGCTACCCCTGGCGAAAATTTTGGACTTACTATTATAGAAGCTGCTGCCTGCGGTCTGCCTGTAGTGGCATCACCCACAGGGGGACCCAAGGAAATACTTGAGCATTGTGAAAATGGATTGCTGGTGGATGTGGAAGATCCGGTGGCTATTGCCGATGCATTAAAGAAGATTATTGCCGACCAGGTCGTGTGGGAAAAATATTCTGCCAATGGAATTGTAGCCTCCAACCAGTTGTATTCCTGGACAGCCCATTGTAATAAATACATGGAAGCCATTGATGATATTTTCAAGAAAAATGTAACGGGGGCTTCCACCAGTATAGACAAAACGGCTTATGGGAAAAAACTGGCAAAAGCCAAACTGTTTGTTATTTCAGATTTGGATGGAACACTGGTAGAAGGTAATCTTTCTACAGGACTTCCGGAATTTAAAAAATGGATAACCGATCACAAAGAGGAAATAGTATTTGGTGTGGCCAGCGGAAGAAACAGGGAGATTACGGTGCAGGCATTTACCAATTATGACATGCCGGAACCTGATATACTAATTTGTTCGGCAGGATCTGAAATATATTACACAGATAAACTTATTCCTGATCATGGTTGGGAAAGTCATATAGACTATCAATGGAAACGGGATGAATTGCAGCAGGAGCTATCGAAATTCCCTAATATCCGTTTGCAGGAACAAGATGCGCAATGGCGATTTAAACTGAGTTATTACGTAGAGAATAACTTTAATGAAGATGATATGGCTGATCTTTATAAATTTCTTGACGACAGGAAATTAAGGGCAAAAATATTACTGACTGAAAATAGGCACCTTGACCTGCTACCTTTCCGGGCCAGTAAAGGAAATGCTGTCAGGTACCTGAGTTATAAATGGAAAGTGCCTCTTGATCATTTTATCACTGCCGGCAACAGTGGCAATGATAAAGACATGCTTACCGGGAAAATAAATGGAATAGTGGTTGCTAATTATAGTCCTGAGATGGAAGAATTAAGGAAAAACAAGTACATCTATTTTGCAACACAGCCTTTGGCTAAGGGAGTAACAGAAGGTATAGATTATCATATTTCAAAAATGAATAAAACAATACACTTTTTGGATAAGAAGGAGTTTACCGAAGTTTGACGAAGGTGAATGGTCTGTTGCCCTGAAGGTCATCAAGCAGTTAATCTATTTAATAATTTGGGCCTGAAGCCTTTCAATTTGCCGGGTATGGCGGAGGATATGAACAATGGCATGCTCGGTCATTTGTTCAATATCATATAACTGTCCCCAGTTTGATTTTATCTTTAATGAATTATCGGCCTGTTCCAGTTCATGGTCCTTAATTTCCTTAAAAACATTTTCTGTGAACGTAAAAATCCGGGTAAGATCAGCTGTATATTTTTCAATGGCCGTGTGAAAGATTTTCGGCGGACGATCTATTTTATGCCTGCCCAGGTTGTGAATGCTGGTTGCATAACCAAAGCCCGAATGCACAACATGGGATAATATGGCCTGGAGAGATTTGCAATTTTCGTCCGTTGTAGTTGGATCAATGAGTGTAGTTAGAGCAGAATCAGGAATGCCGGCTATCAATTTTTTTAAATCACTTATGACGTTTTCATAAATATCAAGTAGAGCACCAACTGCTCCCTGTCTGTATTTTTTTGTCATTGTTTATTATGTTTTCATGATTATTTTCATAATTCACTTGTCCTTTTATCCTTAGCAAAAGAAAGGTTGGAGAAAATTGATTTTAAATCGGGGCTTCAGTTTTACAGGAATTCATATTTCTTCTTCGGACAAAGGATCATTATTACTAAATTTTTCTCCCAATACTTCAAAATGAGGCCGTGAATCCAGGGCATACCCAGATTGCGGAAGCCATGAATCAAATATGTAATGGAAAATAGAAGGATCTGAGGCGGGCCCTTTATAATTGAATACTGCGTATAGCCCACCTTCCAAAATCAATGATTCCATTCCTGCACGGATATTTTTAAATTCTGTTACTTCCGTGGCGGCCCATTTTTTAAAAGGGTTGCCCGGGTTTGTATAATCCAAAAATGGGTAGTCATAGATTTGAATGGAATAGAGATCACTTCCGGCCTGATTTTGAATTTGCTTCCTTAAAGGCATAAAGCTTTGCCACAATAAACCAGTCTTGTTATCAGAAAAAGACATGGTTATACTTTTGCCTATCAGGAGTTTTCTTTTACAATGAATTATTTCAGGTTGTTCTTCCAGGCGATAATAATTTTTCTTATTAATAAACCGGCTAAAGGTGTATATAATCATGCATACCCAACTAGTTATTGTTTTGGGATTTGTTCAGTAAAATCCCCGGAATTTACCAAACTCATGCTTTATCAAACTGAGCCAGGTTTAATTTAGGATCCAGGTGGGGAGAAGAGCGAAGCATATCATCCCAACTCATTTTTATTCCTGCGGCGGAAGCTTCTCTTCCCAAAATAGCTGACAGAGTAGATGCCGACCCCGAAGCAGTTTCATTAAGAAAATTTCCTGTTTCTATACTATTGATAAAAGCCTTTTCCTTGTTTGCATCTGCGTCGTAAAGCGATGATAGAAAAACTCCTGCTGCCTTTTGGGCTTCTCTCAATTGGGCGCCGGATTTTGCAATACCGGAATCCCATGCATTGTCCCCGTTAATAAAAACGCCGCCGCTATAATGGGCTTCAGCCATTCCTTTGGTACCGATAAACCTGCAGCATACATCACCAAAGCTGGGACCTACCTGGGTAGAGTGAAAGCTTACATAAACATTGTCCGGATATTCATACAACACCTGGTAATTATTCCAGGCATCCCCGGTGGACGGGCCACCTTTATTGCCGCCGGAGCCAACCGCTCTTATTGGATTTCCTTTCAATGTCCAATTACAAACATCCAGCATATGAATACCCTGGTCAAGTAAAATGCCACCCGACAGAGCGTGGAAGTGGTAATGATTGCGGATTCTGAATTCATCATCGGAAACATTTTTGAACTCGTTTATTTTGGTGCCGGAAGAAAAATAATAAAGTTGGGCATTGATAATATCACCTATATCTGCCCTTTGAATTCTCTTAACCATTTCAACATAAGGAGTAGCATGCCTGATCTGGAAGCCAATGACCACACTTAATTTTCCATTTAAATTGTTTCCCACCTGCTGTATTCTTTTGCAACCTGCGGCATCTGTGGCTACAGGTTTTTCGCAATACACATGTTTGCCGGCTGCCACCGCTGCTTCCATAAAGGCGGGGTGGGTATATGCAGGTGAAGATATGAGTACCGCATCTACGTCTTTTAATTCAAGTAGCTTTTGGTATGCTTTCGAGCCCTGGAAAATATGGGAGGATGTTAAAGAAGGAAATCCTTTCGCCGCATTTAGCCGGTTCAATTCAGGAGCCATGGCATTCAACTTATCTGGAAAAAGATCGGCCATGGCGATGATATTGGTATTGGTGTGTTTCGACATAGAAGAGATCACGGCCTTGCCCCTGTTTCCGCAACCTATAATTCCCATCCTGATGGCAGAATTAGCTTTCGAACCGAAAACTATATCCGGCCTCAGTACAAGGGCAGTTGAAATGACAGCTCCGTTTTTTATAAAAGAACTTCGTTTCATATAAATATTTTTAGACTTTGAACAGGTCAGCGACCCCTAACCCGGAAGAAGATATCTGTACAAATGTAAAGAGCGAATGCGGTATGCAGGGTATAAAATTTAATGACTTCCAGCCCCAGCCTGTCCAGGTCTGCCATTATGAATGCATGGAAATACCGCGGCAGGCTAATGGAATAAAACTAAATCAGGTATATAATTTTTGACGGTGCTCACTGAAATAAATTTTGCGGTTCGTTTTTTTTAGATTTATTATGGTTACTTCACTACCATCGGCTGCATATTCTTTTTTGTAAACCTGGAAGAAATCATGTGCTCCTTTCCGCGCAAGCTGATTGTAAAAAATCTTCGCATAGTTTACAACCTCATTGATGAGTTTATTGATTTTTGGTGCCGGAATTTTTTCCGTACGGCTTAACGGGTGTATGGCAGCCCTGTATAAAGCTTCGTTTCTTATCTTATTACCCACTCCACTGAATATATCCTGGTCCATCAATACATCGTTAATGAGTTTACCCGACTGGCTCTTGAGCATTTTTTTTATATAGGCTTTATTAAATTCCGGGCTCAGAATATCTGTACGCCAGTCATAAATTTCGTGCAGTGGTTTGTCCAGTTTTTTTGCTTTTACTATATAACCGTTTATTTCACCGCTGGCAAATTCAAGGTAAAAAGATCGGTTTACTTTTTTTCTTTCGTTGATCAAAATTTGGCCAAATAAACCGAGGTGAATTCTCACCACTCCGTTAGTAAATACAAAAATCAAATGTTTACCCCAGGTAACTATGTCCATTAACTTTTTGCCTTTTATCCAGACAGCATTCATGGTGCCATAGCCACCTGCTTTTTTCACCAGCTTACCTTTAAAAGGTAATAATTTTTCTTTCAGGTATAAGATGGAGGGACCTTCCGGCATTTTAATATTTCTTAGTACTTAAAATAACTAACTAAAATTTTTAATTGAAAATCACCCTAATGTAGGATGATATTCTTTTTTTTTGAATCAATTATAAGGCCAGTAAATTTAGCAATGAAGCTTCCCTAACTAATTCAAAGATGAAAATATATTTTCTAAAGAAGAGGTTAACAAAAGAAGCTGGTAAAAAATTTTATGTCCTATCAAGGCATACAGATGCAAAATAGAAATAAGCATTTGTTCAGAAGGGAATATGCTTTCAGAAAGATTAATCCGGAAATGAATTAAGCTGCCACTCTCTGTAATATTACCTTACAAGGTATAGAAGATGTAACCTTGACCATATGATTCTTGAAAAGAGGAATGGCAAAATAGTCTCCGGGTGACAGGTGATTTACTTCCTCATCAACGATGATATCACAGGTGCCTTCAACGATCAAAAATCTTTCATGTTCGTTATCATGTACTTCCTGCGGAGCGTATTCCTTTATCCAAACAATTGCCGTAGTAACCTCAGGTGAATAATTAATAATCCGGGCAAATACATCCTCATTGCCCGGAGAAACCATATCGTCACGGTTTAACCATTCGTCAAAATCCGAAACCTTTGAGTTTTTATTCAGGATAGGTGGTGCAGATACTTTCTCACCATTGGTCATTCTTTCCATGTAGTTAAGTAAAGCCATGAGGAACGGCTTAATTACTGCCGGCGGTTCAATTGCATTTTTAAAAGCAAGGTTTTCAAAAGTCTCACTTATAAGATCAATTTCCTTGCGGATTGATGGATCTGATATGGCCAGCCTCTCCACTTCTTCCATTTCTTTAGGGCTTGCGTTACCCAGAACATATTGTTCCAGGATCCCTGATTCTATAAGTTCTTTACTCGTCATAAGGTACATTTTTATTATCATGCAAATTTTGCATGAACTTCCCCCAAATCTTGTCCGCTTCAGCTTCTCTTTTATCGATTTCCATACCAACCTTAATCTTTATCAATCCATTAAAATTTCCAGGATCAGTATTTGGCTGATTTATAAGCTTTAATCCTTTTAAACCATTCTTACTACTGGTGGTTGGTAATTTATATACGTAGTTCATGGGGTAAAAGTTTTACATTTCTCCTCCATTATCAATTCAAAAATTATTTGCATTTCCTCAGTTTTAGACTTATACAGAAAATTTTATTGGCAACAGAAATCGCATTATTAATTTCTGGCTTCCGAAAAGTCAATCAAAAAATTCATCGGCAGGTTTTCCTTTTTCCATTATTACGGATTTGATTCTAATCAAATGATTCCCATTTTCACTTTATAAAAGAATAAGTTCATGAATGCTTTTTAAATAATCAGCCTGCGGCCCGGCATCAACCGTTTTCGCTGATCTATGAAACATAAAGTTGAAATGGTATTATGCTTCTGCTTTTTCTTATCCTGCGAATAATCATGTATCCATATGTTGCAAAATTAATAAAACCAGCTAAGCAATATACCTTGAAAAAATTTCAAAAAAAGATGGTTTAAAATACTTTATAATAATTGCCGGAAACTTTTTCATTTATTCCTTTCATGAAATAAGTTTTTGCAGTTGATTATTTATACAATTTTTTTTTCTGAACTCATTTTTACGGTAATTAATATTTTCTAAGCAAATCCAGCAGTTTTCGGTCAAGCTTATGCCCGTGCCAGTCTTCATAAGCTATATCAGTACGTCCCGAATCAAGTATTCCAAAAGAACCAATGAACTCCCAAAGAGCAAAGCCGATTTTATTTGAGTGAAGAATATCAAGTACATCATTAAACCAGGCAAGAAATACAGGGTGTGGTGTTTTGTTCCAGCAGCCGCATTCACCACAATGAACTCCTGCCTTACCTTGTTGAGCAAGCTCGATCCAGGGTTTATAATAATTTTCAAGTAAGGAGCGATCCAGGTATTTATCACCTACCTGGCCTGGCCATTTTGGCTCAGGCAGTTTATCCGGATCTTTATGAGCCCAGGGTGCTTTATAATGTGAGATAATTCCCGGATTATAGCCCCGGCAGCTCTGCGAAATATCCAGGTCGATCAGTTCTGGAACTACTTTATTTCCCACATCATTGCCGTCTGCAATGATCAAATGATCCGGATTCTCCTTCCGTATGGCTTCAGCGGCAGCTTTTGCTACTTTCCTGTATGTTTCTCCGGGAACGGTACTTCTTTTTGAATGCTGGTCATTCATATTCTCCCGCATACTCGGTTCATTCAGCAGATCAAAACTTATTTTGTCAGCTGAAATATGTTTATATCGTTTAGCCCACATATTCCAATGGAAACAAAATGCATCTAAAGCCGCTGCGTCGGTCCATAAATTGTAAGGTTCGTAAAAACCGGCATTGATGCAGTAACCCGGTGCCCGATGTAAATTCAGGCTTACATGCATATGGTATTTTAACCCCAGGTTGACGAGTCCATCAATCTGGTCGACATTTTTAGTACTTAATTTATAGACATCCTCAGGAGTAATATTTTTGCTACGATCAATATCCAGGTAAAAAGGATACGCCATAGGAAGCCGGACAAAATTAAAACCCCAGTCCTGCATCCATCGAAAATGATCTTCTGTTGTTACGCCCCTGGACTGAGAAGGATCGGGCGAGAAAAAATCAAGCAAATTGAAACCCTTCCACGGAGGCAACTTATTTTGTTTTGGGGATTCAATATTTGACGTCAATGGCAGACTCATTGCCGCTGCAGCCATACCAGTGCTTGTGATGAAGGATCTCCTGTCCATGATTTATAGTTTATGGTTTATTAAAGATATAATTTCTGTGATGATTTCAATTTGTAAGAATAGGATGAACAGATACTGAAATGTTTATTGCATAAAAATTTGTTGAAAAACTATAAAAAATTTTAAGGATGCTCACATCCTGTTTTCCCATCGTGGAAAATAATCAAGAAGGATTCAACGTAAATTATATTTGGTATTACTGAGATGATAAACCATTTAATTTCATCCGGCACCAGCAAACCTTTTTATACTTATAACGGGGCCACAATATCGGGAACAAAAGTAGAAATTGGAATTTCTTTTTCTTCTGAAGCTGATTTTGAAAAGATTCTTGCGATGAGCTTTGAGCAAGGAAAATGGGGCGCCATTGGTAGTCTCTTGGGCGCTGGTTCGTTTATCCCTTCATTTTTTATTCCTATTGATTAAAACAGAGGAGAATCTGCTTATGCGGTTATTGGCTGGTAGATTAAATGCCATACCCCCCCAATTTTAATCAGCCCTGATTTTTTTGTAAAAAGACCTCCTGTAAATTTTTGGTGAATGATTATTTTTTGAATTAAATTTATTAGCGGCAAATCTTTGCCAAAAGACTTATCCTCTGTCTTATTAATAATAATTTAAAACCAAAATCATGAAGCAGTTCCAATTTATCGGTGTGCTGTTCTATTCAGCCCTGTTATTTTTATTTTATTCCTGCGGTAATAATGAAAGTGAAGTAAAAACCAATGCAGATACCACTTTTTCCGAAGGCACCACTCCGGTCACGGAGATAAATACCATCATCACTTCTCCACAAAATATAATGGTGGCTAAGCATAAAGTGGCTGATTTTGAAAAATGGAAAAGCTCCTATGATGAACATGATTCCCTTCGGTTGGCAAACGGAATTCATAGTTATGTAGTTGGCCGGGGTTTGCAAGATGCTAAAATGGTTTTTGTAGCTGTTAAAGTAGACGATATGGACAAAGCAAAAGCTTTTGCTAAAGATCCCAGTCTGAAAAAGGCAATGCAAAAAGGTGGTGTCATAGGTTCACCTTCCATGTCATTTGTTACAATAACATTTCAGGATACCGCCAATATCAGTTCTGACCTGAGGTCAAGGACAACATTTACTGTAAAAGAATGGGATTCCTGGCAAAAGGCATTTGAGGAAGGTAAACAGGAAAGGTTAGATAATGGAATAATGGTGAGGGCCTACGGACATGACGTAGACAATAATAAAAAAGTGGTACTGGTAACAGCTTTAACCGATACTGCCAAAGCTTTTGCTTATTGGAAATCAGACAAGCTGAAAGAAAGAAGAGCAGCATCCGGTGTGGTGGGTGAGCCTGATCGTTTTGTTTACCGTGTGGTGCAACGTTACTGATTTTAAAATCAATATATTTTAGTAAGGAGGCTATCTGATTTTAAGACAGCCTCCTTCTATTCTTTATTAAGTTCTCAAAATTCATACATGAATTCCTCAGGTTTATATTTTAACCTGAGATTCAACATTTTTCCTCCTTAATTAATAAAGAATTGATGGCAAAAAAGATCCTTTTGGTTCATTGTACAAACCAATGCTCATCAATGTCAAAGGTTGAACAATTTTAAGACCCTGGTTAAGGCACCACTTAAATAGTTCTGAATTACGGGTTGGGACCAAAAAACCCGGCCCGCAAAAATTAGGGGCCGCCCCGATCAATGATTTTAATCCGCTATTTGTTGCAGAAACGCTATGACCAAAAAAACCAATTCCTGTGGTGTAAGCTGTAATAACACCGTTAGTTTCAACAACAGAGGCATTACCTGAATTTACGGCTTCCATTAGCTCATGGTGGCGGTGATGTCCATGAATACTAAATGCCAGCTGGTTACAAGCCTTTATGTCACCAACTTCCGCTTTGCGTACCTGGTGCCCGGGTATTTCTATATTCAAAGCAGGTCCTTGCATTAATGAGAGGGGTTCCTTTGCATCAAATCCTAGTTTCGTATAGAGCGAGAGAGAACGATTGTGATAGGCTGCCTGCACCAGCCGTACACTCGCGGCTTGTTTTTGTTCTGCACGGTTCAATACCGCATCCATTAATTTTCTTCCAACAGACAAATTTTGAATTGCCGGATCAATGGTTATGGGTCCAATTCCCATAATGGGCCCTGATTCCCACAAAAAGTTGCTCCCCGCGGGACTCCCGTCAATTTCGGCTACAACAGAATAAACTGTATGATTTACCAGGAGATATCTGAAAAGTTCTGTTGCCATTTCTGGTGATGGAAAATCGGGAGGGAAATTATGAGCATCGGCAATTGTTTTGAAAGCCCGGTAACAAATAATACCTAACGCCTCTGCATCTTCCTGTTTTCCGGAGCGCAAATTAAATTCCACAGCCGGCTTTTTTTCTTTGGTGAGTACAGTCATCATTTTATAAAAATTGTTTTGTGCCCCGAAGTTGATAACAAATTTTACTGTGGTCAAT
>JBGTNK010000112.1:0-46500 GCA_041743125.1 Chitinophagaceae bacterium | reverse complement strand
AAAATCAGTTTTCATTGTTGCGTTGAATGATTTGTCTTTTGCCCGTAATCCATGATAAGCTAACCGTAAATATTCATCAGCCAGTTTATTAATATGGGTTGGTTCTTTTACACCGCTGCTGCTGCGGCTGTGCTGCAACATCCCTTTTACAATCGCATCGGCACGTTTGCCATGATGATTTATTTTTTGTTCATTCTCTGCAATATCACTTAATAGCTCATCTTCCAATTGTTCATCTCTTTCACTTTTGTTTTTTGACTTTTCATTTTTTAATTCTTCAATCAGCTCTTTATTTATCTCAGAGAAATTATTCACGAAGTTTAATGGATTTTGTATTTCATGTGCAATACCAGCGGTGAGTTCACCCAACGAAGCCATTTTTTCTGATTGAATAAGTTGCGCCTGGGTAGATCTGAGGTCGTGATAAGCTTTTTCGATTTCTTTTGCCTGCTCAAGTTCTTTCATTTGTGTCTTTTGTCTTTCCCTGCGGATGATACGTTGCTTTTGCATTCGATAAATAGCAAAAACTGCGGCAGCTAACAACAATCCATATATGGTGTAAGCCCACCATGTGCGCCACCACGGAGGATTAATTATAATAATAATAGAAGTTCCTTCTTCATTCCAAACGCCATCATTGTTGGTTCCTTTTACTTTAAAAGTATAGGTACCGGGATCAATATTGGTATAACCCACATAATGTCTCGATCCGCTATGTATCCAATCTTTATCAACCCCTTCCAGTTTATACCTATATTGGTTTTTGGATGGATTGTAATAGCTTAAAGATGAGAATTCAAAAGAGAAATAATTCTGATTGTACTTCAAAACAATTTCCTTTGACTCATTAGCACCTTTTATCAACTTATCAAAGAGTTTGAATTGGGTAATAACTACAGGTGCAATTTGACTATCCGGCTTAAGTTGTTGGGGATCAAAAAAATTAAATCCATTGTTACCGCCGAAATATAAGGTACCGTCTTTACCTTTAAAGCAAGCCCCCCCACTCATATTCGTAACATCAACCGCGACGAAAACGTTGCTTTGCAAACCATCTTTGTAGTCATAATTGGTAAAAATTTTTGTACCAGGATCAAATCGTGAAAGACCATTAGAAGTACCGAACCAAATCTGGCCTTTGTTGTCTGTTAAACCTGAATACACATTATTAGCAGGAAGCCCATGTTTATCGGTGAAGGTTGTAAATTTTTCTTTTTGATAATCGAAATAACATACTCCCCCTGATTCAGTTCCAAGCCAAAGATTTCCCGTTGAGTCCTCGAAAAAACTTTTTACGATATTGGAACTGATGCTTGTTGAATCATTGGAATCATGTTTGTATTGAATGAAGCGGCGGGTTCGCTTATCAAATCTATCTGTTGCCCTGCTGCCGTGGCCAAGCCATATATTATCCGTTGAATCGGCAAAAACAGTGATCGTCGTGTAATCACTAATACCATTTGTATCTGTCGGATTGTAATAATGATGCTCAAACTCGCCTGTTTTCTCATCGAAACGTTTAAGGCCGTTCGCTGTTCCTAACCAAAGGAACCCCTCCCGGTCTCCATCAATAGAAAAAATACGGGTGTATTCGCCTTTATAACTTTTTTCATTGCTGTTATAGTGAATGAATTTCCCAGTTTGTTTATTTAATTGAGATAAAACATCTCCATTGCATATCCAAAGATGTCCATGCCTGTCTTCAAAAAGGGCCGTGATGCTATCAGACTTCAATGTTTTAGGGTTGGTCGGGTCTTGCCTGAAATGAGTAAACTGATTGATTTTTCTATCCCAGCGATTCAATCCTCCACCATAGGTGGCTATCCAAATAATACCGGATGAATCTTCTATTATTGAGGTAACTCCATTATTACTTAAAGAGTTTACATTGTTGGGATCCCGGCGTATGAGCCCGAAAGATTTAGGATTTAGATTTGCCTTATCAAGTTTTCCTCTCCAGCAACCTGCGTATAAAATATCTGCTTTATCAATATACAGCGAGACAACATTGTTAGTGCTTAAACTGTGAGCATCATTTGGATTGTGAAAATAAGATTTGAAACTAGTACGATCTGGGTTTAGCTTGTTTAACCCATTGTCAGTAGCAATCCATAAATTTCCGTCGTGGTCTTCCTTTATTAGATTGCCAAACCATTGAAAATTGTTGCTGCTTATAGAATGAATATTTTTCGGGTCACGCTGGTAACGCTTAAACAAACCAGTCTTTTTATCGAAACTATTTAAACCATTATCAGTTGCAAGCCACATTATACCCTCATGGTCTTCAAAAATACATCTCACATTATTGCCGCTTAAACTATCCGGATGAGTTGGGTCAGGCAGGTAACTGGTAAAACTTACTCCTGCTAGTTCTCCAACTTTTTTTCCGTTTAAATTTATTCTGTGCAACCCTGTTGAATTTCCTACCCATAATGTGCCCGCCCCATCTTTGGAAATACAGGTTACACCCATTATATCAAATTTGTCTGGCAAAAAAATTCCCTTTTGTCTATCGAAACGGCATAACCCTCCTGTAAAACTTCCGACCCACATCATTCCATCGCGGTCTTCGCTGATAGAGGTAATATTCGGATCAGAAAATTTTGCATTTAGGTCAGGTTTAAAACGAGTAAATTTTTCAGTCGATCTATCAAACCTGCACAGGCCTTCATACGTGCCAACCCATATAAATCCATATTTATCTTCCCAAATAGTGTATATAAGGTTTTGAGGAAGTGAATTAGAATCAAAAGGATCAAACTGGTATTTGGTAAAAGAATAACCATCATACTTATTTAAACCATCATGGGTACCAAACCAGATGTACCCCTTTCTATCCTGCCATATGGCAAATACATTTTCATTCGAAAGCCCTTCTTCAAAACCAATATGATCAAAATGTAAACTTTCGTTTTGAGCAATGCTATGTTTAACACTAAAAAGTATAAACAGCCAAAATATCCCTGGCCTCCAAAAAAAATTCATTGCTGGCAGTTTAATTAAACTAAAGCGTTGACAAATTTATCAATGGTACAATTATAGTAAATCAATAACAAGTTTAGCTTTCATTTCGTACCGGTGAAACATTTTCACAGGGTAATAAGACTTTTTGTTTTAATATCCCGTATTCTGTTCCAGATTAGAATTAACCACCAATTGAGCAGCGGGAATTGGAAACAATAAATACTTTGGATCACTTTGATATTCCTTTTCCTGGAAAGGCAACAGGAATTTCCCAAACCGGATCAAATCCTGCCTTCGCCAACCTTCCCACCAAAGTTCTCTTCCCCGTTCATCTATTAAGTTGTCAAGAGTTACAGAAGATAATGCAGTGGCATTTCTTGATGGGTGAGTACGGATAGCATTCACAATTGAAGTTGCATTATCACCATATGAGCCGGCATCCGTTCCGGTGCCCCCTCTGAATATTGCTTCCGCCTTCATTAATAATACATCAGAGAAACGGAATAATACAAAATCATTATCCGGACTGTATCTATTTGCAAAGTCAGGAAAATATTTTAAAGGTCTTATACCTGTCACTTCAAGATTTGGTTCTGTTTCAATATTTTTTACCTGAGGTGTAAAAATCAGAGGGATACCTGTTCTGTCATTCAGGGGCACATCCGTAGTGAGATCATATTGCTGACCTGCAAGAAATCCGACATTAATACGGTTGCCGGGGTTTAGTGGAGAGCTGAGAGTACTATATACAATTCCTCTTCTTTTTTCGCCAGCTTCAAATTTGTTATAGAAATCAGATAGTGTTGCGAAACCATTCCATCCGTTCGGGTTCATATGGTAATGAAAAACCATGAACCATGCGGAATGTAAAACATTATCCGGTGTTGAACCGGCAACATTCAATTGAGTAAAAATGTTTTCCCGGCTAAGTGTCGTATTACCAGGAGCGAAATTGTGAAAATAGTTTTCACTGAATGAGAATCCACCTTTAATTATTACTGTGTCTGCAAAGCTGATCACTTTATTCATATCCACCGCATCATGGGAAGGATTAGGATTCCCCCTGTTTGCATATACTGCTTTGTTCAGGTAGCATTTCATCAGTAATACTTTTGCAGCATATCTATTTGCTTTGAATACAGGTCCATCAGGCAAATCCGGCATCACTGTATTTAATTCACTTATAATATATTCCAATGCTTCGGGTCCTTTCCGTACTCTTGCTGGTTGATTTACACTTTCTCCCTGGTCACGATAGGGCACTTTATCAAAGAGATCCAATAACCAATACATGGCCCAGGCACGAAGAAATCTTGCTTCCGCTTTCTCCTGTGCAGATGGATTATATCTCAAAATATCAGTGGCTGCATAAACTGTTCCGCTTAAACTGTTGAATCCTTTGCTCATGTAAATGTTATTTGCATCCCATTTATGCTGATGCAAGACACGAAGTATGCCATTGTCATCCCAATCAGTCCCACGTGTAGGTGCAATTCCTGCATCCGTTGTAAGTTCTGTTAATGGAAATATTACCTCATGACTCGTAAAAGTGAATTGAAGCGATTGATATACTCCCTGTAATAATGCAGCCGTATTAGCTGGGTTGCTGGCAACCTGACTGGTTGTGAGGTTTCCTCCAAAGGTTTCAGTCAGCTTTTTACAACTACAGTTGAATACAATTGAAATGAATGCAATAAAAACTAATCTCCGGGTTTTCATATAATTTTTATTAACGTCATTATAAAGAAAAGCTTATTCCCAAAATGATCGATCTTGACGAAGGATAACGGGCAAAGTCAATACCAAAAGAGGGTATTCCATTAATGTTTCCATCGATGTTAACCTCAGGATCAAAACCTGAATATTTCGTTATCAGGAAAAGGTTCTGCCCCGTTATGTACACATTCGTTCCTTTAAAGGTTTTTGCCATATCGCCTATAGCATATGAGATCGTCAGGTTACTCATTTTTAGATAATCGCCTTTTTCAATATATCTTGACGAAAGTGATTGTGAAGGATTAGCAAGGTCTTCCCTGACAGGATCGCGGTATACTGAGAGTGCAATATTTCTCCCTTTTATACCTCCGACATTCAGCAGGTTCATAAGCGTAGCATTGTAAATATCCTGTCCAAAGTTTCCGGTCAAATTCGCTATTAATGAAAACTTTTTATAGCGAAAAGTTGAGCTGATGCCTAATAAAGTTTTAGGGTTTGGATCTCCTACAACATAAAAAGTACCGTTATCCTCATAAATCGAAAATCCCGCCGTTGGCCCCGTTGATTTATCAAGGCCTAAAAATCTTCTTGTATAAAAGGAGCCCATAGGGAGCCCGTTTTGTATTATTTCAACAGGGGCACCTGAAACATTACCTGTATACACCGGCCCAGGTAAACCCGAAACATTATTTTTAAGGAACGTAGCATTGACTGTTAAGTCCCATGTGAACTTTTCTTTCCTGATAATGGCACCATTTATCAAAATTTCAAGTCCTTTATTTATTATTTCACCATCTAAATTGATCCACCTTACGGCAGAAGCTGGTGGTGCGGGCTGAATAGGAGGACTCGGAAATAATAAGTTGGTAGTTGTCTTACTAAAATAATCCATTGTTCCGGAGATCCTGTTATTAAAAATTGAAAAGTCAATACCAATATTATATTGCCTGTCTGCTTGCCACTTCAGATCAGGGTTTGGGCTATTTATCTGAATGATGCTTCCATTATCTTGAAAAGCATACAACGCCTGTGAAGAGCCAGGCGGGAATTCCTGGTTACCGGTTTTACCCCATCCAGCCCGTATCTTAAGTGAATTAATCAAGTCGATTTTAAAAATTTTTTCTTTACTGACATTCCAGGCAAAAGCAAAAGAGGGAAAATAACCGTACTCGTTGTTTGCTCCAAATTTGGTAGAGCCATCTGCCCTGAAAGTTGCCGTCAACAGGTATTTATCTTTATAATTAAATATGGTCCTTCCAAAAAAGGACTTCAGCTCATATGATGGATCTATATAAGAAGATATGCTGCGACCATTTACATCGGAAAACTGAACATAATTAGTGTAGTCGAGTCCATAATTGCCAAATCCTGCAGGCTGCGCTCCATTACCTCTAAGAGCAAATCCTTTATTTACAAATTTCATAAACTCATAACCAGCAACTGCATTTAAATGGAGGTCATCAAAAATTTCTTTATTAAAGTCTAAAGTGTTCGTGATCTGTTCAGTTATAAGTTCGCGATGCTTTATAGTTGCCTCTCCTGTTTGCGGAAAAAAAGGATATACATTCAGGGCCTGGTTTTTGGAAGACCGGGAGATGCCGGAACTATAATTTATGCTAACCAGTAATTTATATTCAAGCCAATCTGAAAACTTATAATAAGGAGAGATACTTCCTAACAACGTAGTAACTTTTAAATTGTCGCTTAAAAATTTTGATAAAACAAGTGGATTAACAGAACCCCCGGGCACTATTTTAGCTGACCCGTCGGCATTTTTTAATGAATCAGTAGGATTCCATGTTAAGGCACTTGCAATTATCCCGCCGAAACCAGTACTATGAGCAGAACCATCCTGCGTATATTGACTTGAGTTTAAATGAAAATCTAATCCTAACTTTTTACTTTTAAGTAACTTAAGATTAGTAGCTATGTCTGCACTGTATTTTATAAAACCTGTATTGATCACAATACCCTCCTGGTTTAAAAACCCTATCGAAAAACGATATTTCCCATTTTCATTCCCGCCACTGCCGGCAATCGAATAATTTTGTTGCAAGCCGGTTTGCAAAATCTCATTCATAGCATCCACATTTGCACCTTTATCGAAAGAAGGATCAACTGCATAGTATTTAATAGCATCCCTGTATTCCGCGGAATTTAATACACGTATTTTTTTCAAAATGGATGAAACTCCTGCAGAAGCAGCGACATCAAGTTTTGTTGAACCAGTTTGACCTTTTTTTGTGTTTATTATTACAACACCGTATGCAGCCCTTGAACCATAGATTGCCGTAGCCGATGCATCCTTTAAAATGTCAATAGATGCTATGTCTGCAGGATTAAGAAAATTCAATGGATTGTTGCCGGCTTGTAAAGATCTTCCATCTAGCGGAACACCATCCACTACATATAAGGGCTGACCAGTGCCACTGAGGGCAGAGTTACCTCTGATCTTAACTGTTATGGCTCCGCCGGGTTCACCATTATTATTTATTATTTGAACTCCTGATACTTTACCCTGTATCAATTGATCGGGAGAGCTGAAAATGCCTTTATTAAAATCTTTCGCTGATACTGATGATACTGCACCTGTGAGGTCTTTTTTCTTAGCTGTTCCATATCCGATAACTACCACATCCTCCAGGCTGGCCACATTGAAAGTCATCGATATAATGATGAACGACTGCTCATTCACCTGTACTTTCTTTTCAACCATTCCAACGGATGAAACGATCAATACGTCGCCGGGTTTTGCTGCAATTGAAAAACTGCCATCGGCAGCGCTGACTGTATTCCGGGTTGAATTCTTAACAATAATGGTAGCGCCATCCACCGGTGAATTATCCGTACTCCGTACAACCCCGGAAATTTTTTGCTGACAAAAGGCGGAACTATTGGATATTAACAGAATGAAAAATATAGCAGCCGCACTGGCATAAGCAATAATAGAAGAGAGCGAACGCATGATTTTGAATTTAGTTAATGGCAAATCCAAATTACTGATTTGTATCCTGATTTCAATTTGTCTTTTTTTTGGCAGATTGCACTGTTACCGGATATTTTCACAGTTTATAAAAACTGTAAACTGTTGCACATTTTTTGAATGATTTTAAAAGCCTTTATCCGAAAATGCGCCGTCTCATTCTATAAGCGGTATTTTAATGATCACTTCCGTACCACCTGCAGTCCCATCAGCAAGCACCAGGTCTGCTATTTTTATTGATGTATCCAATTGTTTTTTTTGCTGCAGCATTTTTATCCTGCTGGCGGTTATCTGCATACCCATTGATTTATGGGTTGATGCAGATTTGCTTTTTAATTCCGCGGCTTTTTTTCTGCCAATGCCATCGTCGGTTATTTTGCAACAGAGCATATGATCCTGCTTAAATAATTCAATTTCCAGTTTGCCTTTCTCTTCCTTATGCATCAGTCCATGCCAGATAGCATTTTCTGTGTATGGCTGAATGATTAGTGGCGGTACCTTTATTATGTCAGTTTCCAGTTCATTGTCAACCTTTATCTTAAATTCAAAATGATGATCAAAACGTACGGCTTCCAGTTCAAGATATAATTTCAGCGACTCTAATTCACTTTCCAAAAGAATCAATGCCTGCTGTGAATTTTGTAAAATCAATCTTACTAATCTTGAAAATTTGGTAAGATATTCTGAAGCCTGTGCTTTGTTGTTTTGAAGAATAAAGCGGTTGATTGAATTGAGTGAGTTGAAAATAAAATGGGGATTCATTTGGGCACGAAGGGCCTGCATTTCCAGTTCGGTAGCTTGCTGTTCCAGTTCTGCTTTTGTTTTTTCGGTTTCAAATTTTTGCAGCAGCAATTCATTTTCAACAATGGCCCTGCGGCTGGCTTCATTTTTTCTTTTGAGCATAATATTCCGGAATAGAAAAATACCCAGTACTAAAATGCCGGCTATGCCGATGATAAGAAACTTTTTTTGTTCGGCTGTTTGAGACAATTGCTGTTGCTGCAATTGTTTTTCCTTATCCAGCAATTCAATTTGTTGTTGGTAGTTATAAGCTGCAAATTTTCCTTTCACTAAATCGCTGGCCACTATGTCTTTTTGGGCCACATATTTTTGATAATAAGAAAAAGCGCTGTCGGTTTCATTTCTCCGCTGATAAATGTCATAAAAAATCTGATAGGCATCGCGGATGTATTGTTTTGAACGGGATTGGAGGGCAATAGCCAGGCCTTCACGGGTATAAGCAAGAGCCTGCTGGTCCTGCTGCAACGCTGTATATGCTATTGCTATATCAAGCAAGGCCCTGTTTATCTGGGTTATGTCCGTTGCCTTACGGTGGCCATTCAATCCACGCAGTAAAACGCCAAGCGCTTTTTCGTATTCCGTTTTCAATAGATAAAATTCTCCAATGCTTACCAGGTAAAAACGCCTTTCATGATCATTCAGCTTGGAGGAATCAATCATGTTATAATAGTATTGTGCGGAATCTGACTGGCCATTCAATGCAAATAATTCAGGGTAACTTACGCGGAACCAGATATTTTCATTCTGCAAATCCATACTCGCTATAACCTTTCTGTAATAATTTAAAGCAGTGGAATAATTTCCAAGCCGTCTTTGCAATTCTGCCAAAACATAATTTTCGTAAAACGAATCTATTTTACCTGTTAAAGCGATGTTCAGCTGCTGGGTTTTTTGAAAGGCGTCAAAAGCTTTGTCATATTCGCCGATGTCGCGATAATTTTCGTACTTAAACCCCAGCACATTAAACATCCATTCTTTGTTGTTATTTTTTTCGGACCAGTGATAGCTTGTCTCCAGGTATGAAAATGCTTCGTCGTGTCTGTGCTGACGAAATAAGTTTAAGCCTACCTGGAAATAGACTACTTCTATTCTCCTTTTATTGCCTGTAAGTTCAAACCATTTCAAAGATTCCCGGGCAAGGTTTTCAGCTTCTTTATAATTATTAAGGAAATGATTTTGCAAAGCAGCTTTTGGAATAAAAGACTCTGCTATGCCATGTATATAATTACGTTTTCTTGCTTCTTCGTATGCTTTGTCGCCATAATAAAGCACGGTATCCCTGCACATCTGGCAAAGTCGACCTGACCTCATTTCAAGTAACATGTATTCTGTGCTTAATTCATTCAGGCAATCAATCCTTGCGCTGTCTTTGAGCGAAGGCAAAACTTTTTTCAGGCTGTCAATTTTTTCTTTTTGGGAAAAACATATTATACAAATCAAAAGAAATGGAATTGGGATAGTTATATGTTTTAAGAGTTTCATTATTACATCACCGGTATTTTTAATAATACTTCCGTACCACCCACACTTCCATCAGCCAGCACCAGGTCTGTTATTTTTATAAATGCATCCGACTGTTTTTTCTGTTGCAGCATTTCTATCCGGCTGGCAGTGATCTGCATACCCATTGATTTATGCGTGGAAGCGGATTTGCTTTTCAATTCCGCAGCTTTCTTTCTTCCAACGCCATCATCAGTTATTTTGCAGCACAACATATCATCCTCCTGAAATAATTCAATTTCCAGCTTCCCTTTTTCTTCCTTATGCATCAGTCCATGCCAGATAGCATTTTCGGTAAATGGCTGAATGATTAGTGGCGGTACATTTATTATGTCAGTTTCCAGTTCAGTGTCAACCTTTATCTTAAATTCAAAATGATGATCAAACCGGGCAGCTTCCAATTCAAGATATAATTTCAGCGATTCTAATTCACTTTCCAAAGGAATCAATGCCTGCTGTGAATTTTGTAAAATCAATCTTACTAATCTTGAAAATTTGGTCAGGTATTCGGAAGCCTGTGTTTTATTATTTTGAAGAATGAAACGATTGATGGAATTGAGCGAATTAAAAACAAAATGCGGATTCATCTGGGCACGAAGGGCCTGCATTTCCAATTCAGTGGCTTGTTGCTGCAGGTCAGCTTTTGTTCTTTCGCTTTCGAGTTTTTGAATTTCCAGATCATGTTCCAGGCGTTGTTTTTCATTTTTTCGCTTTAGAATAATATTTCTTATTAAAATGAATCCAAACAATAACAGACCAATAATTGCAAAAAGCATTACCCTTTTTTGGATAGCGCTTTGTTTCAATTCCTGTACGCGGAGTTGCTTTTCTTTATCAAGCAATGCAATTTTTTCCTTATACAATTGCGCGGCAAGGTTTGCTCTTGTTTGTTCGTTTATTACCGTATCATTCACATTCCTGTATTCCCGGAAATAAAAATTTGCACTATCCTTAATTCCCCGTTTATCATAGAGCAAATAAAGAATTTGATAAGCATCACGTTTATATCGTATTGCTTTGGTCGTTGTTGCAAGGTCTAATCCTGTCCGTGCATATTTTAATGCCATTGACTTCATGTTCAATTCCAATGATGACTTAGATATACCAATCAGCGTTCGCATTACCTGGTTCCGGTCATTTAGTTTTTCATGTTCCGGTAATGCTGATAAGAAATTATCCAGTGCCCGACTATAATTTTTTTGCAAATAATAACATTCGCCGGTACTTACCAGGTAAATCCTGTTGTAGTCAGGTATTTTACCGGATGGCTTAAACAAATTGAAATATTGCCATGCAGAATCAAACTGACCCAGATGGGCAAAAGTTTCGGCAAATTCCATTTTGAACCAGATATCTACCGTCGTTTTTTTCATGTCTTCTAAAGATTCAATATTTAGCTTCCGGAATCCATTCCGGAAATAAATCAAGGCCGAATTGTAATTTCCGGTATACATATATAATTGACCCAGGGTAAATAATGAAAGAGAAATCATTTCATGGTCTTTGATTTCTAAATTCTTTTGGTATGCTTTCTGGAGAAAATGAAATGCTTTTTCATATTCACCTGATTCGAGGTAGGCTTGTCCAGTGGTAAACAGAGATTCCGTTATCCTGCCCATGTCCCCAGCCTTTACTGCGTATTCATATGCTTTCTTTGAGTATGCTATGGATTCATCGTATCGGCTTTGTATTCCAACTATGACGGCAAGTTGGTTATACAAATCGGATATGCCTCTTTTATCTAATGTTTGTTCATACCATTTTAGTCCCTGGCGTGTTAGTCGCTCAGACTTTATAACATCATGAGTAAAACCCCCAGCAATCTTTGCCTGATTGTAATAAGATTTCGCAATTCCATAAATGTAGTTCCGATCTATCGCCTCTTCATAGGCAATGCCCGCATAATAAGAAGCCGAATCTTTCTTAAATGCAACAATATATTCGTGGCTTAACGCATTGAGACAATCAATGCGGGATGTATCAGTTAATGAGGATAATATATTTGAAAGGCTGTCAATCTTTTCTCGTTGTGAAAAACATGTAACACAAAGGAAAAACTGTATGATGATTAACGGTATGTATTTTGAAAGATTCAATTCAATAGTCATTGCTTATTTTAATAAAACGATTATTGCATGATAGGAATTTTCAACAGTACTTCCGTACCGCCGGCACTTCCATCGGGTAGTATAAGGTCGGTTATTCTTATATGCTCATCCAGGTGTTTTTTCTGTTGCAGCATTTCAATCCTGCTGGCCGTAATCTGCATTCCCATGGATTTATGAGTAGAGGCCGATTTGCTTTTTAACTCAGCAGCTATTTTTCTGCCAATGCCATCATCAGTTATTTTGCAGCACAACATATCATCCTCCTGAAATAATTCAATTTCCAGTTTGCCTTTCTCTTCCTTATGCATCAGTCCATGCCAGACAGCATTTTCTGTGTATGGCTGAATGATCAGTGGCGGAACTTTTATTATGTCAGTTTCCAGTTCCTCATCCACTGTTATCTTAAAATTAAAATGATGATAAAAACGTACGGCTTCCAGTTCAAGATATAATTTCAGCGATTCTAATTCAATTTCTAAAGGAATCAATGCCTGCTGTGAATTTTGTAAAATCAATCTTACTAATCTTGAAAATTTGGTCAGGTATTCGGAAGCCTGTGCTTTGTTGTTTTGAAGAATAAAGCGGTTGATTGAATTGAGTGAGTTGAAAATAAAATGGGGATTCATTTGGGCACGAAGGGCCTGCATTTCTAATTCGGAGGCTTGTTGCTCAAGTTCTGCTTTTGTTTTTTCAGATTGCAGGTATTGTATTTGTAGTTCTTTTTCCGCATCTATTCGTTTATTAATTTCATAGCGCCGTTTTAAAGAAATATTTCTGAACGAGACAATACTTATTAATACCAGGGCGACCAATCCTATAAAAATAATTTGCTTCTGTTGCTCCTGAATTGTTTTCTCTTTGTTTAGCAATGAAATTTTTGATTCCTGCTTTTGATCCTTAGCCTTCATTTCTGCAACAGCCATATTTCTTAACTGCACATCACGGGCAAGTGAATCATTCATAGCTACGAAAAGAAGATGGTACTTGTAGGCGCTGTCTGTTTTGCCCTGCTGATCATAGAGTCTCCAGAATAATTCAAATGCATTCCGCTGATATTGCCTTGCGCCGCTGGTTTGTGCCACAGTCAACAATTGGTTGGTATAATAAACGGATTTTATAAAATTTTTTTTCCCCTCATATATTTTTGCCACATTATTCAAAATTCTCATTGTAAAATAATAGGAAGGAAAAGCAGATTGCAGGGGTTTAATGAAGTATTCAAGTGCTTTATCGTACTGTTTTTGCGCCAGGTAGGTTTCCCCGATATTAATGTCGGGTTCAGTAAGGCCAGTTTTCCTGATAACAGGATCTGGCAACCTGAGCGTAATTAAATCATGTGAACGCAAGTAGTGGTACCTGGCTGAATCATAATTATGTAACAGGATATATATATCCGCCATCCTTGAATTAGACACATCTGGTAATTCATTTTCTTTTGCTCTTGCTGCACTAAGGCGATAGTAAGTAAGAGCTGTTTTCCAGTCTCCCGCATCCTGATACATATGCGCTAAATACAAGTTGGCTCCCATATACTGGTCACGGCGGGATCCTCTATATTCTTGTCTTTTTTGGGTTATAATCATATCCTCCTGGAAATAAGCGAAGGCTTTTTCGAAATATCCCTGTTGGTTATAAGTGTCTCCGATCAATCTGTATGCATAAGATAATCCTACGTCATCACCTAATGCTTTATAATTAATCAGATTTTTTTCAGTTAAGGCTCTGGATTCGGAAAACCTGAGTTGCAGCTTTAGATTATAGCTTAAACGATGTATGGCACTGGCATATGCTTTTAAATCATTATTTTTTTTATGTAACTCAGGGACTTGCCTATAGTATTTTTCTGCACCGTTTATATGTCCCCGTTCCTGAGTAATTTGGGCAAGGTTTACCAGGCCTTCTGCAATGCCGTTCGTGAAATTTATTTTAAGAGCAAGTTTATTCGCTTCGTATGCAAGATTCCAGGCTGTATCTGTACTGAAAATATAATACTCAGGACTTAGCCTGTTCAGGCAATTTACTCTTGTAGTGTCCCTTGCATGGTATAATATTTTATAAAGACTATCAATTCTTTTTCGTTGGGCCTGGTGTTGTCGATGGATTTGTGCTTCCTCTTCCTGGTTTATTGGGCTTTGTGCAAAGGACAGGGATACCAAAAATAAAATGCAAAGAAAGAGAATGATATTTTTTGAAAACCTCATTGCCTAATTTTTTAATTGGCGTATTAAGCGTGGGCAGATTTTATGTGGGAACCATTCCCGTGAATTTTAGATTTCTCTCTGCTTTATATCATAAAGGTAGAAACCTGCATTAATATTAAATAAATTCTGTTTAGTTGCACGAATTTCCGATTTGCTGAGCGGTTATAGATTAGCATTGAGTGGGCTACCGTATATCAAGGTAGATTACAGGAGTGAAAGGGTAAATAACATTTCAGACGGAGATCTTTGGCCGAAACACCTTAATTTCCATATTTTTAAAAAATATCTGCAGGATGAAAATACACTTTGCTTTTTTTCTTTTGTTTGCTGCCTATAGTGCTTCTGCCCAGGATCTCAAATACTACCTTCCCGATAGCGTTACCTATAACGCCGATATTCCCAAACCAAAAGATATTATTTATCATGAAGTGGGAGAATATCATGTTACCCACGACAGGCTGGTCAATTATATGAAAGCAATCGCGGCGGCTGCACCGGAGCGGGTAAAATTGGAAACTATTGGTTTCACATACGAACAAAGACCACAGCTTTTATTGATCATTACATCGCCAAAAAATCATCAGCGGCTGGAGGAAATAAGGACAAAGCATATTCAATTGACGGACCCGGCCAAGTCGGCTTCTTTAAATATTGACGAAATGCCCATTGTAGTTTGGATAGGTCATTCTATCCATGGCAATGAGCCAAGTGGGGCCAATGCATCTCTAATAAGTGCTTATTATCTGGCTGCTGCCCAGGGTAAGCAAATTGAAGAGATGCTGGAAGATGTTGTCATACTTTTCGATCCTTCTTTTAACCCTGATGGCTTGCAACGTTTTTCTACATGGGTTAACCAGCACAGAAGTAAAAACCTGGTTAGTGATTCCAATTCCCGGGAGTTTAAAGAAGTATGGCCGGGCGGGCGGTATAATCATTATTGGTTTGATCTTAACCGCGACTGGTTACCCGCCGTACATATAGAAAGTCAAAACAGGTTAAAGTGGTTTCATCGCTGGAAGCCCAATATTCTTACAGATCATCATGAACAGGGAAGCAATGCCAGTTTCTTTTTTCAACCGGGTGTGCCATCAAGGGTAAATCCGCTAACTCCTGAAAAAAATCAGGAGCTAACAGCAAAGCTTGGGAAATTTCATGCTGCATTTTTAGATCGTATTGGTTCTCTTTATTTCACTAAAGAAAGTTATGATGATTTTTATTATGGAAAAGGATCTACCTATCCGGATATTAATGGAGCTATTGGTATTTTATTTGAGCAAGCTTCCTCCCGGGGACATTTACAGGAAACGGTAAACGGATTACTAAGCTTCCCTTTTACTATAAGGAATCAATTCACAACAGCACTTTCAACCCTGGCAGGAGCAAAAGTTTTACGAAAAGAATTTTTGCAATGGCAACGGGATTTTTATAGATCTGCTATTTCGGAATCAACAGCCTCTCCTGTTAAGGCATATATTTTTGGAGATGTAAGGGAGGAAGATAAAACTAACCAGTTTACAGAAATGCTATTGCGCCACCAGGTGGAAGTTTATGCGGTGAAAAATCAATTATCAGCCAATGGCGACAACTTTAAAAAAGAAAATTCTTATGTGGTGCCAACTGATCAGCCACAATTCAGGCTGATCCAAACGATTTTTGAAAAAACCCTGGATTATAAAGACAGTTTGTTTTATGATATTACCGCCTGGACAATGCCCCTGGCCTTTGGCTTGCCTTATGCCGCATTAAATTCATCACAATTAAAAACGGCGGGATTAGGAAACAGGCTTGCAGAAGCACCCCGCAGCAAAGGGGAAGTGATGGGCAGCAGGGGGAAAGCGGATTATGCCTTTTTATTTGAATGGGACCAGTTATCATCTCCTGCTGCCTTGTATGAATTACAGACTGCAGGTGTGTTGGTAAAGTGTGCGATGAATAAATTTGAAATTACGCTGGAGGGGAAATTAAAATCATTTAGCCCGGGAACAATTATGATACCGGTACATGCACAACCCATGGACACCGATCAACTTTCCATGATCCTTCAGCAGGTTGCAAAAAATAATCAAATAAATATTTATGCTTTACAAACCGGGCATGTAGTGAGCGGTCCGGACCTGGGCAGCAGTAAGTTTGAGGTCATCGCTCAACCCAGGATCGCCATGATCACGGGTGCGGGGGTAAATGCACTGGATGCCGGAGAGGTGTGGCATCTGCTGGATCAAAGGATGCATATTCCTGCAACACACCTGGAGCCGGTTATTTTCAACCGCATTGATTTAAGCAGGTACAATACCATAATTATGGTGGGAGGCAATTATCCGGAGATCAATAAAGAAAAATTAAAATCCTGGGTGCAGAGTGGTGGCGTATTGATATTAACAGAAGAAGCGGTAAGCTGGGCTGCTCAAAATGGAATCAGTGCTGTAATGCTTAGGAAAACAAGATCAATGCCTGACAGCAGCCGGCAGCTAACTTATGAAGACATTGACGAAGTCGACGGCGCACAAAAAATGAATGGCGCCATATTCAATGCTGAAATTGACCTGACTCATCCGCTGGGATTTGGTTATAATAAAAATTCAATAAGCTTGTTTAAGGCCAACAAAGTTTTTATAGAGAAAAGCAAGAATCCGTATGCTACCCCTTTTTATTATGGCAGCAAGCCATTGCAAAGCGGGTGGATGAGTAAGGAAAATGCGGATGCAATAAAAAACTCAGCTGCCGTGGTTGTAAATACAGTAGGGAGCGGAAGAGTGATCAGTATAGCCGACAATCCAAATTTTCGGGCTTTTTGGTTAGGGGGTACCCGGTTGTTTATGAATGCCATTTTTTTTAGTAGAAATATAAAAGCGGCGGGTGGGAGAGAGACTCCCTGAAATTTTGTTTCATCAATTCTTCTGCTAGTCAGTAGTCTTTATAAATAAAAGGCCGGAAAAATAATTCCGGCCTTTTTAATACCTGATAATATAGTTTACAATGAATAAACCTGCAATACAGCATCCCTGCTTTCTAATAAAGAAGTTCCGTTGCTTAAAAATTCATCCACTTTTCTTGCACACTCCCGTCCTTCACTAATAGCCCAAACTACCAGTGATTGTCCGCGCCGGATATCACCGGCTGCAAATAGTTTGGACAGGTTGGTCTGGTAATTTTTTTCAGAGGCTTTTACATTGCCTCTCTCATCTTTTTCAATTTCTAATTGGTTAAGCAGACCCTCATGTTGCGGATGAACAAAACCCATCGCCAGCAAAGCTAATTCACAAGGAATATCTCTTTCACTGCCAGCTCTTTCTTCAAAACGGGCAGGGCGGCCATCTTCAGAGGCCTTCCACTCAAGGTCAACAATCCGCAATGCCTTCAGGTTTCCATTTCCATCACCAATAAATTCTTTGGTACCTATTGACCATTTACGTTCTACACCTTCCTCATGAGAAGAAGTTGTTTTTAACACCATAGGATAGGTAGGCCATGGCATTAATGACGTTCTGTCTTCAGGTGGTTTTGGTAATAATTCAAACTGTGTAACTGACTTTGCTCCCTGCCTGTTGGATGTACCCACACAATCTGAGCCTGTATCTCCACCCCCGATCACCACAACATTTTTTTCCGAGGCTAAAATTTCTTCCGGGAAAATATTGCTTTCAATGTTAGGATTTGCAAACGGATCTAATCCGGCCACTCTTTTATTTTGTTGCTTTAAAAAGTCCATGGCATAATGAACCCCTTTCAAATCACGACCGGGAATGTCGAGGTTCCTTGGTACGGTGGAACCGCCTGCCAGCACGATGGCATTATATTCACGGAGCAGGTCATTGATATTGACATTAACGCCCACATAGGAATTGCATTGAAAAATAATCCCTTCTTCCTGCATTAATTTTATTCGTCTTTGAACTACCCATTTTTCAAGTTTAAAATCCGGGATGCCATATTGCAACAACCCTCCCGGTACATCATCTCTTTCAAATACTGTGACCGTATGACCGACATAATTTAATTGAGCCGCAGCTGCCAGTCCTGCCGGACCCGAACCTATTACAGCTATTTTTTTGCCAGTTCTGTTATTGGGTGTTCTTGCTTTTACAAATCCTTTTTCAAATGCTATTTCAATAATATGTTTTTCAATTTCTTCAATAGCTACCGGGGGTTGGTTAATACCCAGAACGCAGGAAGACTCGCAGGGAGCCGGACAAATACGGCCGGTAAATTCAGGAAAATTGTTTGTTGATGAAAGTATGTCATATGCTTCCTTCCAATCTTTCAGGTAAACAGCATCATTGAATTCCGGGATCACATTTCCAAGCGGGCATCCGCTGTGGCAAAAAGGTACACCGCAATTCATACACCTTGCCGCCTGCTGATTGAGCTTTTCATCATTAAATTTTTCTACAAATTCATTATAATGATTTAACCGCTCCTGCACGGGTTTCTTCGCCGGCAATTCTCTAGTATATTCTTTAAAGCCTGTGGGTTTGCCCATTTTGACAATTATAAATTTTAATTAGTAGATTGTTTTCAGGTAATCAAACAAAGAAAGACAGTTTATTTATTTGTACCCACAATGATCCTTTTTTCAAGAAGTACTCTTTTGTAATCTTTAGGGAAAACTTTTACGAAGTTTTTCAATTGATTATCGAGGTCGTTGAGTATGAACCGGGCTACTGTACTTCCAGTATATTCCAAATGCTTTTGAATTAAAGTAAACAGTTCATTTTTATCATTCAGGTCACATTCATCGAGGTCAACCATTTCCATATTGCAATTTTCCCTGAATTTACTATTGACATCATACAGATAAGCGATACCACCGCTCATGCCGGCAGCAAAATTTCTTCCTGCATCACCTAATATTACTACAATGCCGCCCGTCATATATTCGCAGCCATGATCGCCAACACCTTCAACAACTACATTACTTCCTGAATTGCGAACTCCAAAGCGTTCACCGGCTTTTCCCCGGATAAATGCTTCGCCTGAGGTGGCACCATATAATGCCACATTACCGATTATGATATTCTCCTCGGGAACAAAGGAAGAGTTTTTGGGCGGGTAAATAACCAACCTGGCACCACTTAATCCTTTTCCAAAATAATCGTTGGCATCTCCTTCCAGTTCAAGTGTAACGCCTTTTGTATTAAAGGCGCCAAAACTCTGACCCGCAGTTCCATTAAATTTAAAATGTATCGTGTCGTCCGGCAGGCCGGCTCCTTTATACTTTTTAGTTATTTCATTTGACAAAACAGTACCCGCTGTTCTGTCTGTATTCTTTATAGGAAATGAAACTTTTACCTTTTGTTTTTCTTCCAGGGCAGGCTTTGCCGCTTCCAATAATTTCCAATCCAATATATCACTGAGACCATGATCCTGCTCTTCCTGGCAGTAAAGGCCTGTATAAGTTGATGAAGGTTCTTTATAAAGTATGGGAGAAAGGTCTAATTTTTTATACTTCCAATGATTGAGCGACTCTCTTACTTCCAAGTTATCTACCTGGCCCACCATTTCATTTACCGTTTTATAACCCAACTCTGCCATGATCTCCCGCAACTCCTGTACAATAAATTTGAAAAAATTAACTACATGGTCCGGATCTCCTGCAAAGCGTTTTCTTAATTCCGGGTCCTGGGTAGCTACACCAACCGGGCATGTATTCATGTGGCATTTGCGCATCATGATACAACCTTCCACGATTAAAGCGGCTGTTGCTATTCCCCATTCTTCAGCTCCTAATAAAGCTGCAACAGCTATATCCCGCCCGGTTTTCATTTGCCCGTCTGCCTGAACAACAACCCGGCTGCGCAATTTGTTTTTAACAAGGGTCTGGTGAGTTTCTGCTAAACCTAATTCCCAGGGTAAACCTGCATGTTTGATAGAACTGATCGGTGATGCACCGGTTCCTCCATCATGCCCTGCAATTAAAACTACATCCGCCTTTGCCTTTGTAACACCAGCTGCAATGGTACCCACCCCTGCCTTACTAACTAATTTCACACTTATTCTTGCATCTCTGTTTGCATTTTTCAGATCGAAGATCAATTGAGCAAGATCCTCAATAGAATAAATATCGTGGTGGGGGGGAGGGGAGATCAAACCCACACCCGGTGTAGAATGCCGTGTTTTGCCGATCCAGTCATCCACTTTATGACCAGGTAATTGGCCGCCTTCACCGGGCTTGGCCCCCTGCGCCATTTTTATTTGCAATTCATCGGCTTCAGTAAGGTATCAGCTGGTAACACCAAACCAGGCAGAAGCCACCTGTTTGATAGCACTGCGCATAGAATCTCCATTAGGTAAAGGATCATATCTTTTTTCATCTTCACCACCTTCGCCTGTATTGCTTTTGCCACCCAGCCTGTTCATTGCTATAGCCAGGGTGGTATGTGCTTCCCAGGAAATAGAGCCAAAACTCATAGCCCCGGTAGCAAAACGCCTGTATATATTTTCTGCCGGTTCTACTTCATCAAGCGAAACAGAAGGTCTTGTCTTTTTAAATTGAAATAAACTTCGAAGCGTACATGCTTTTTCACTTTGATCATTGACAAGCTTCGAATATTTTTTGAATGTGTTATAGTCATTTTTCTTGGTGGAGTCCTGCAGCAGATGGATCGTTTGCGGGTTAAACAAATGAAATTCTCCCTTTCGCTTCCATTGATAGACACCGCCAACAGGCAACCTGTCCACAGGAATATCTTTGCGGCTAAAGGCAAAGAAATGTTTTACCAAAACTTCCCTGGCTATTTCATCAAGCCCCATGCCTTCGATCCTGGACGTAGCGCCGGTAAAATATTTGTCAACCACATCTTTGTTCAAACCAAGTATTTCAAATATCTGGGCTCCCTGGTATGATTGCAACGTGGAGATGCCCATTTTAGAGAATACTTTCAACAAACCTTCATTAACAGCTTTTATAAAATTTTTCTTTAACTGATCTTCTGTTAATTCTGTCTGCAATTTCCCGGTTTCCTTCATGTCTCTTATTGAAGACAAAGCCAGGTAGGGATTTACTGCCGTAGCACCAAAAGCAATCAAACAGGCAAAATGATGTACTTCCCAGGCGTCAGCTGCCTCTACAATTATACCGACCTGTCCCCTCAGCCCTTTGCGGATTAAATGGTGGTGAATGGCGGATACAGCTAGCAGTGAAGGGAATGCTGCATGATCAGAATCGATAGCCCTGTCTTGTAAAATCAATAATTTGAAACCATCCTGCACAGCATCAACAGCGTAACGGCACAGCCTGTCCAATGAGGCTTTCAGGGAACCCGTTTTACCATCTGCACGAAAGTAACATTGAAGGGTTTTGGCTTGAAAAAGCCCTGTATCAATACTTCTGATCCTTTCCAGGTCATGATTATTTAATATAGGTTGTTTCAGTGCCACACTGTGACAGGTAAGCGGATCTTCCAATAATAAGTTTCCGTTATTGCCGGCAAAACTGGCCAGCGACATCACCAATCTTTCCCTGATGGGATCGATAGGGGGATTTGTTACCTGAGCAAATAATTGTTTGAAATAACTGCTGAGGTGTTGTGGCTGATCACTTAAAACAGCAAGAGGTGTGTCGGATCCCATTGATCCCAGGGGTTCTTTACCTTCCAATGCCATCGGTGCTATAATGTTATCCAGGTCCTCCGTTGTATATCCAAACGCTTTTTGGTATTTGAATACCTGGTCATGCTCCAGGTGTGTGAACATGATACGTGGTTCCGGTAATTCCTCCAGTCGGATCTTATATTTATTTAACCATTCAGCATATGGCTTGTGGGAACAAATTTCTTTTTTCAATTCGTCATCGCTGATGATTTTTCCTTTTTCCATATCAACCACGAACATTTTACCGGGTTGCAGCCTGCCTTTTTCTTTTATGGTTAATGGATCAATAGGAAGTACACCTGTTTCCGAAGCCATGATAACCCGGTCATCAGTTGTTACGCAATATCTTGAAGGTCTTAATCCGTTTCTGTCTAATGTGGCACCAATAATTTTCCCGTCTGTAAAGGATATAGAAGCGGGTCCATCCCATGGTTCCATAAAAGCGGAGTGAAATTCATAAAATGCTTTTTTCTCCGGGTCCATTTGCTCATTACCATCCCATGCTTCTGGTATCAGCATCATCATTACATGAGGTAAAGAACGGCCGGTTAAGGTCAGTAATTCAATCATGTTATCCAGGCATGCTGAGTCACTCTGCCCCGGGGTTACAATCGGCAGCAACATTTCCATTTCTTCTTTACTGAAAAATGGAGAAGTAAATCCTTTTTCACTTGTCTTTAACCAATTCAGGTTCCCTTGCAGAGTGTTGATCTCCCCATTGTGTGCGATAAAACGAAAAGGCTGCGCCAGTTTCCAGGATGGAAATGTATTGGTGGCAAAGCGGGAATGAACAAGACCAAAAGCGCTAACCATTCTTTTGTTGCCCAGGTCCGTAAAATATTTTCTTACCTGGTTACTTGTTAATTGTCCTTTGTAAACTATCGTTTTATAGGAAAGGGAGGCAATATAAAAACCAATCTCATCTTTTCTTACTGTATTCAGAATAGTATGACTGGAAAAATTGCGAAGAACAAACAATTTACGTTCAAACTCATCGGGATTTGAAATATGATCGGGGCAAGCAATAAAAACATGCTCCATTTCAGGTTCTACACTAAGTGCCGTAGGTCCAATATCACTGGTATTCACCGGCACTTTGCGATAAGCTAATATTTCAAGACCCAATATTTCTGCCGTCCGGTTAAATATCTCGCGACACTCTTCCCTTAACCTAATTTCTCTTGGGAAAAAAATGACGCCCACTCCGTATTTACCAAAAGAGGGAAGATGAACGCCCAACTTTACACACTCATCAAAGAAAAATTCATGGGGCATTTGTATCATGATACCTGCACCGTCACCACTATTGGCATCACATCCACAGGCTCCGCGATGCTCCATATTTTCCAATACCGTTAAAGCATCTGAAATATTCTGATGAGATTTATTGCCTTTGATGTTTGCTACAAAGCCGATACCACAGGCATCATGCTCATACGAAGGGTGATATAGTCCAATGTTGCTTGCCATGGGCAATGTAAATATTTAGATAGTTTATAAAAAAAGCCACGCCGGGCTGAGCATACAGCAAGCAAGCCCGTAAATTACTTAATTATTCTCAAAAAGAGGGGTTGATAAGGTAAAAATTCCCCCCATAGGATGTGGATTAGTGAATATTGTTGATTCTTATCAAAGCCGCTCCTGTTGCGCCCCTGATCAATGGTTTATTACGGATAAAAAGAGGATAATGTGGAACGGCTTGATCAATTATATCGCTCTTACTAATGACTGTATGTTCATATTTATCCTGTACCAGAAATAAATTGAAAATGTGCTCTCTGATGAACTCAAAATTCCATTCTACTCCTGGATATTTCCGGCTACACCAGGTATCCGAATAAAGTATCATCCTTATTTAATTCGGTATAACTAAAATGATGATCGTCCAGCTTTTTCATTAATTGGTCATAGTCTGATTTGGCTAATAGTTCTATGCCAACAAGTGCCGGACCATTTTCCTTATTGGTTTTCTGCATATATTCAAATCGGGTAATGTCGTCGGTTGGCCCCAACACATTATTTACAAACTCCTTTAATGCTCCCGGTCTTTGAGCAAAGTTGATCAGGAAATAATGTTTAAGCCCTTCGAACTGCAAACTTCTTTCTTTGATTTCCTGCATCCGGTCTATATCATTGTTGCTCCCGCTGACTATGCAAACGATATTCTTCCCTTTGATTTCACGGGCAAAATCATCTAAGACTGCTATTGATAATGCTCCCGCAGGCTCTACTACGATGGCGTCTTCGTTATACAGCTTTAAAATAGTGGAACAAACTTTTCCTTCGGGTACCAGGCGCATATCATCAAGTACATCCTTGCATATTGAAAAAGTAATATCACCTACCCGTTTTACAGCAGCGCCGTCAACAAAGCGTTCGATATGAGAAAGTGTTACAGGTCGTCCGGCTTTTAATGCTTCATACATAGAAGGTGCTCCTTGCGGTTCTGCACCTATGATCTTTGTTTTAGGAGAAAATGTTTTGAAGTAGCTGCCCACACCTGCCGCTAATCCACCACCACCTACAGGAACAAATACAAAGTCAATACCTGTTTTTTCAGCCAATATTTCCACAGCAACTGTGCCTTGCCCTTCAATGATGCGGGGATCATCAAAAGGCGGGATAAATATCATTTCATTTTCTTCTGTGAATTGTTGAGCCGCTATGGAACAATCATCATATGTATCGCCAACCAGCCTGATCTCTATATTTCCTTCACCAAATCTCCGGGTCTGTTTTACTTTCTGTTTGGGTGTAATGACCGGCATAAACACCACACCTTTAACACTCAGCTTGTTGCAGCTATAAGCAAAGCCCTGGGCATGATTACCGGCGCTTGCACACACCACGCCTTTTTCTAATTGCCCGGGAGATAAAAGCGAGATCATGTTGTAGGCTCCGCGCAATTTATAACTCCGCACTACCTGCAGATCTTCTCTTTTCAAATACACATTGCATTGGTATTTGGCAGAGAGACTTGCATTTAGCTGAAGCGGTGTATGGTTTACGATGTTCTGTAAACGCAAGGCCGCTTCAGCAAAATGAAGAGAAGAAAATAATGAAGTGAGTTGGTTCATTTATAATGCTACTAAATGTAATTACTCTGCTTAAACCCGGTAACTGATTATTTTAAAAAATTACCCGGTATATAACTTTAACCTATTGATTCGGCTTTTTCAGTTTGTTCCCTAAATACTTCCTTGGTAGACGAAGTAATTTCGGGAAGTGGTGGTGCCGGTTGATTTTCTGGTCTCAGGCTACGAACAGTTTTACCCGCCTGCCATAATTCGCTTTCACGAAGTTCTTTCAGTTCCACCTCTAATTTTTCACGGTAATCAGGCTGTGAGTTGAGATCTATTGAGCGTTGAGATTCTTTGCCGGAAGCCACACTTTCGTACAATTCTTTAAACACCGGAGCTGTTGCGTCACGGAATTTTTTCCACCAATCCAATGCACCACGCTGCGCTGTGGTGGAGCAATTGGCATACATCCAATCCATACCATTTTCTGCAACCAAAGGCATCAATGATTGTGTTAATTCCTCTACTGTCTCATTGAAGGCCTCACTGGGGGTATGCCCCTTATCTCTTAATACCTGGTATTGGGCTGCAAAAATTCCCTGGATAGCTCCCATTAATGTTCCTCTTTCACCTGTAAGGTCAGAGTAAACCTCTTTTTTAAAATTGGTTTCAAACAAATAACCACTCCCTACGGCAATACCCAGGGCTACTACTCTCTCAAAAGCCTTACCGGTAGCATCCTGGAAAATAGCATATGAACTGTTTAAACCACGTCCCTGCAGGAACATACGGCGTAAAGAGGTGCCTGAGCCTTTTGGAGCCACCAGGAAAACGTCAACATCTTTTGGGGGAACGATGCCTGTTTGTTCGTTGAAAGTGACACCAAAGCCGTGAGAAAAATACAAGGCTTTCCCGGTAGTTAAATGTTTTTTTACAGTTGGCCACAAAGCTATTTGGGCTGCATCACTTAGCAGATAGCAAATGATAGTTCCTCTTTGCAATGCTTCCTCAATTTCAAACAAGGTTATACCTGGCACAAATCCATCCCGGATTGCTTTATCCCAGGTTTTAGAATCTTTCCTTTGTCCAACAATAACATTGATGCCATTGTCTTTCTGGTTCAGCGCCTGCCCGGGACCTTGAACGCCATAACCAATTACCGCTACTGTTTCATTTTTCAGAATCTCCTGTGCTTTTGCCAGAGGAAATTCTTCTCTTGTTACGACATTTTCCAACGTGCCGCCAAAATTTAGTTGTGCCATTTTTTATTTGTTTAAAAGTTTATAATATTAAAATTCAACTATACCTTTTCTTCCCGTATACTACATTACATAGAAAATACTTCATCCTGTTTATCCAAAAACTCATTTTCTATTAATTCTTCACTGGGTTCTTTTCGTTCAAATTCTTTGAGTCTTTCGTGAAAGCTTATGCTGTCTTTTATAATGGCCACCCTGGCGCTTCTGACAAACTCAATGAGGCCATAGGGTTCCAGCATTTTTACCAGTTTATCAATTTCCTCATGGTGGCCGGTGGTTTCAAACACGATATAATCTTTACGGATAGCCACCGCCCGTGCGCCGTATTCTCTTAGTAACCGTTCTACTTTTACTTTTTCTGCAATTTCATCTGTCGAAACTTTAAACAACGCCATCTCCTGCCAGATGATCTCGTTATCGACATTATAAAATGCCCGGAGAATATCCACCTGTTTTTCGATCTGCCGGACCAATTTTTTTACAACATCGTCCGTTTCATTGATAACGATGGTGAAGCGATGAATACCTTCCACTTCGCTTGGTGACGTGTTGAGGCTTTCAATATTGATCTTTCTCCTTGAAAAGATGGTTGAAACCCGGTTGATAATACCGATCTGGTTTTCGGTATATACCGTAATTGTATATTCTTGTTTTTGCATAAAATTTAATTGTTCGATTTTTTTGTAACCAAAACAATCCCTGTTGACCAATTTATTCTGGTCATGAGTAAATCTTGCCGGTCTTCTATTGTTTTTATAAGTTCATTTACTTTCTGCTCGTGTCCCAACGGCCAGTTGGGTTGGGGAAGCATATCATCAATAATATATAAGCCACCTTCATTCAGCATGTCAATCGTTTCATTGAATAAGTCATATTTTCCCGGCCTGGCATCAGCAAAAATGAAATCAAATTTTTCTCCGTCGTATTCATTGATCCAACTATAGGCGTCGGCCAGAATAAATTCAACTCGCTTGTCTCGTATATATTTCCTGGCCACCTTAATTAAGACTTCATTGTTTTCAATGGTGAGCAACAAACTTTCGCTGTCGAGGCCCTCCATTATACAGGCTGTTGCCAGGCCAGTGCCTGTACCTAATTCAAGAAACCGGCTTTTGATTTTCGTTGCTGCAAGTGTTTTCAACAAACTGCCTGTACCCGGATCCGATGCCATATTAAAGTTCAACCCAAGGGTAGCTTCATTAATCTTTTGGTATACTTCCGGTATTCCGGCAATCCATATTTCGTCTGCTTGCATGCTCATTTTTAAATCTGTTTTGATTTTCTTCATCGGTACTTATCCAAACTAAAGATCTTCTTTGCATAAAATGATCTCTGCCACTCCACGACCCTGTGGTACCATAGGAAAAACATTATTTTCTTTTCCAACCATTACTTCTAATAAATAACTTCCATCGTTCTCCATCATTTCCTTTAAACCCTGCTTCAGGTTTTTTCTTTCTGAAACACGTTGACCGGGAATATAAAATCCTTTAGCTACCTGTACGAAATCGGGGCTGGTAATATCAACAAAAGAATATCTTTTTTCATGAAACAATTGTTGCCACTGCCTTACCATTCCCAGGAACTCATTATTCAGAATAATAATTTTTACATTGGGTTTGAACTGCATGATGGTACCCAGCTCCTGCAATGTCATCTGGAAGCCCCCATCGCCGATAATGGCAATGGTAGGCCGGGACGGATCGCCGTAAGCAGCGCCAATGGCGGCCGGCAAGGCAAAGCCCATGGTGCCCAAACCACCACTGGTGATATTACTTTTGGTTTGATTAAATTTTGCATAACGGCAGGCTACCATCTGGTGCTGGCCTACATCCGTTACAATAATAGCATCGCCTTTTGTCAAATCATTTAATTCCTTAATAACCTCGCCCATCGTCAGTGTTTCCCCGGAAGGGTTCATCTCTTCCTTAATCACTTTATCTTCTTCTTTCTGCTGGTACTCTTGGAATTTTTGCAACCATTGAGCATGTTTCTTTTGTTTTATCAGCGATGTGAGAACCGGTAATGTTTCCTTACAATCACCCCAAATAGGAACAGTTGATTTTACATTCTTATCAATTTCTGAAGGGTCAATATCCATGTGAATGATTTTTGCCTGCTTGGCATATTTATCCAGCCGCCCGGTTACCCGATCATCGAAACGCATTCCGATTGCAATCAGTACATCGCACTCATTCGTTAGCACATTGGGGCCGTAGTTGCCATGCATACCCAGCATACCCACTCCTAATGGATGATCAGTAGGTATGGCACTCATGCCTAAAATTGTCCAGGCTGCAGGGACGCCTGCTTTTTCAATAAATTTCAAAAATTCTTTTTCTGCCCTTCCCAAAATAATTCCTTGCCCGAAGATTACAAAAGGTCTTTCCGCCTCATTAATGAGCTGCGCCGCCTGTTGTAAATATTCTTTTCTTACAATAGGTTTAGGACGATAACTTCTTATGTGTTCACATTTGTGGTAGCCGGCGTAATCAAATAATTGCAGCTGTGCATTTTTAGTTATATCAATCAGTACAGGTCCCGGCCTTCCGCTTTTTGCAATGTAAAATGCTTTCGCTAATACATGTGGTATTTCATTGGCATCAGTAACCTGGTAATTCCATTTAGTAACCGGTGTTGTAATGTTGATGACGTCTGTTTCCTGGAAAGCATCTGTGCCCAATAAATGCGCAAACACCTGGCCGGTAACACAAACAACAGGAGTGGAGTCGATCATTGCATCGGCAAGACCAGTAACCAGGTTGGTAGCCCCGGGACCACTTGTTGCAAACACAACACCTGTTTTTCCCGACGTACGGGCATATCCCTGTGCTGCATGAATGGCACCCTGTTCATGACGTACCAATATATGTTTTAATTTTTCATTGTAATCATAAAGCGCATCATAGATGGGCATGATGGCACCACCGGGATAGCCGAATATAGTTTCTACGCCTTCAGCTATGAATGCTTCTAATACAGCGACACTTCCATTGATTGATTTCATCGCCGGGGTAGTTTTGTTATCCATTTCTATTGTAAGAGTTTCCATACAAATTTTTTTTGATCAATTTTCATCGGTTACGCAACCTTCATCAGCTGATTTTACACACCTGGCGTATTTAAATAAAATTCCCTTCGAGGCTTTTAATGCAGGTTGTTTCCAATTGGCTCTTCGCTTTGAAATTTCTTCTTTATTTAATTTTAAGTTGATCGTATTTCCAGTTGCATCCAGTTCTATTACATCATCATCCTCTACTAAAGCTATCAGCCCGCCATCATAGGCTTCGGGTGTAATATGGCCTACAACAAAGCCATGGGTGCCGCCGCTGAATCTGCCATCCGTGATCAGTGCCACTGACTTTCCAAGGCCTGCACCAATGATAGCTGAAGTTGGCTTCAGCATCTCAGGCATTCCGGGCCCACCTTTTGGTCCCACATAGCGGATAACAACAACATCGCCTGCTTTTATTTTTCCTGAATTAATTCCTTTTATCAGTTCAAACTCTCCGTCAAAAACCCGGGCCGGGCCTACAAATTTTTCGCCTTCTTTTCCGCTTATCTTGGCCACACTTCCTTTTTCAGCGAGATTGCCATACAGGATTTGCAGGTGCCCCGTTTTCTTAAGGGCTTGTTCGATCGGGTAAATGATTTTTTGTGTTTCGAAATCCAGATCGGGGGCACCTGCCAAATTTTCTGCAACCGTATTACCGGTTACTGTCAAACAATCGCCATGCAAGAGACCTTTTTGCAAAAGATATTTCATAACAGCCGGCACACCCCCATGCTCATGCAAGTCTTGCATCAAATATTTTCCAGAGGGTTTGAAATCGGCCAGCACAGGAATTTTATCACTGATAGTTTGAAAATCATCCTGCGAAAATTTTACATCCACACTTTTTGCCATCGCAATCATATGCAATACGGCATTGGTGCTTCCTCCCAATACCATGATAACCGTTACAGCATTTTCAAATGCTTTCCTGGTCATGATATCGGTGGGCTTAATATCTTTTTCAAGCAGCAGCCGGATGGCCTTTCCTGCTGCCAGGCATTCCGTTTTTTTGTCTTCACTCAATGCAGGGTTGGATGAAGAATAGGGGAGACTCATTCCCATGGCTTCAATGGCAGATGCCATTGTATTTGCAGTGTACATTCCTCCGCAAGCACCCGCTCCGGGACAGCTATTCATTACAATACCTTTAAAATCTTCATCACTTAACTGCCCTGCTATTTTTTTGCCCAAGGCTTCAAAAGCCGAAATTATATTCAGATCTTCCCCATTATAATGACCGGGTGCAATAGTGCCTCCATATACCATGATGGATGGGCGGTTTAATCGACCCATGGCCATGATGCTGCCCGGCATATTTTTATCGCATCCAGGTAAGGCAATAACGGCATCATAATATTGAGCACCACAAACGGCCTCTATGGAATCGGCAATAATATCCCGGCTCACCAGGGAATACCGCATACCATCGGTTCCGTTACTGATGCCATCACTTACACCAATGGTATTAAAGATCAGGCCCACCAACTCGTTGTCCCAAACACCCTGCTTCACAATTTTTGCCAATTCATTCAGGTGCATATTGCATGTATTGCCATCATAACCCATACTTACAACACCAACCTGCGCTTTTTTAAGATCTTCATCTGTTAAGCCTATGCCATATAACATAGCTTGAGCCGCTGGTTGTGTAGGATCCTGTGTAATCGTCTTGCTGTATTTATTCAATTCCATTATGCCGGTTCTAATGTTGATTTATATTTTTTTTCTATAACCTTGTCTTTATAAATATCCTGGATTCTTTTACTGATTGTTTCATTCCATGGTTTTGGAAATTTAATATCGTCCAAACTTTCCCACCCTATTACCTCAGCTGCTGTTCCACAAAAGAATGCTGCATCTGCTTTTTGTAATTCCCGGGTGGTAAATTGTTTTTCTTCAACGGGTATGCCTTCGTCTTTGCATATTTCAAATACAGTGGCCCTTGTAATTCCCGGTAATATATTTCCGGCAGGTGGTGTTATTAATTTGCCTGCCTTTTCAAAAAAAACATTTGCGCCCGGACCTTCAGCAACAAAACCATTCATGTCGTTTAATAATGCTTCGTCATAACCGGCCGCTTTGGCTTCCTGGCTGGCAAGAATAGAATTCACATAATGTCCGCCGGCTTTGGCTTCAATCTTAAAACCTTTCGGGTTAGGTCGTTCAAAGGATGAGGTAAATACTTTTAAAAGTTTTTCACCAAGAAATGGCTGCATCTCCCAAACTTCAATCACGATAAACGATTCTGTATTTTTTACAAAACTCATATTAGCGGGAGCATACACCACCGGTCTTATATAGGCATCGGCCAGGTTATTTCTTTTTAATACTTCGTAAGTAACACGGATCAATTCATTGCTTTCCCAATGATAAGGCATATTTAAAGCCCTGGCGGATTTTTCAAGGCGATCATAATGTTCTGTTTCCTTAAATATTCTTGTTGTGCCAGCGGCAGTTTTATAGGATCGGATTCCTTCAAATACAGAATAGCCATAATGCAGGGACTGGCTAAAAAAATCCATTTTAGCTTCCGACGCTTTTACAAAATCTCCGTTAAGCCACAAGATGGTATTGTCATTATAATAATTTGCCATGATTTATTTTTTTGTTGGGTAAAAAAAACCCGCCTTTTTCGGAGGCGGGTTTTTGTATTTCGTTTATGATTTTTTATATACAGTATCCACCTTCAGTTATCGCAGGAATAAGCATCACCACCACAATGAGAACTACTGTAGTTAACTTGAAAATGATATTTTTTTTACTGCTCAATCTGAAAGGATGTTTTAACGAATATACACCCACCTCATTGAAAAAACAAATTCAGTAAAACTTCTTTTGCCTGATTTGTTTCCATTTATTTATAAGAACTCTTTAGTTATACAAGGTAACACGGGATTGTTCATCACCATTTGGGTGGATTTATGCTGACAACAAATACTAACTCATATTATGGTTGATTTACTTAGCTCGATATTCTCACTCTGGCTTGATCCAGGAATTTTTCCTGCCACATAATCACTGATCAACTCACCGATCACGGAAGTAAAATAAAAATTCACGGGATCAATATCCTTCGTAACAAAACCATGCTGCAATGTCCAGTTCACCGCTTCCCGTACAATATCCGCCTCATCCTTTAATTCGAAATAATCAAGCAACATGGCAGCAGAGAGAACAGAGCCCAATGGATTGGCAATATCCTTTCCGGTGGCCTGGTAGTATGATCCATGGATAGGTTCAAACAGGGCCGCATTATTTCCCAGAGAGGCAGAAGGTAACAATCCCAGTGAGCCACTGATCACACTGGCTTCATCACTGATGATATCTCCAAACATATTTTCAGTAAGTACCACATCAAATTGTTTTGGATTGAGGATGATCTGCATAGCTGCATTATCAACGAACATATAATCCACTGTTATTTCCTTATACTGAACAGCCAATTCCTGCACCACTTTTCTCCACAATCTTGACGTTTCAAGAACATTGGCTTTATCTACAAGCAATAATTTTTTCTTTCTTTTTTTTGCGTATTGAAAAGCCAGGTGAGCTATGCGTTCAATTTCTTCCCGGCTGTATGTGCATTCGTCTGACGCAATGGTTCCTTCAGCATTTGTTTCTTTTTTTCCAAAATAGATACCCCCGGTAAGCTCACGGAAAATAACAAAATCTACTCCTTCAATATTTTTTGGTTTTAGCGGCGAAAGGTGCTGGAGGGAAGGATAAGTATTCACCGGTCGGATATTGGCATATAATTCCAGGGACTTGCGAAGTTTTAGTAATCCCTGTTCCGGCCTCACTTTGGCACCAGGGTCATTATCGTATTTCGGATGACCAATAGCTCCAAAAAGTATGGCATCACTTTTCAAACAAATATCAATAGTTTCATCAGGTAAAGCGCTGCCGGTTTTCTCAATAGCATCGGCACCCATTAAACAATAGGTGTAATTAAATTCATGGCTAAATGTTTCAGCAATGGAATTAAGAACGTGTACAGATTGCCTTGTTACTTCCGGTCCTATACCATCTCCTTCTATGACTGCGATATTTTTTTTCATAAACAAAATCCAGGGCAGGATTATTTAATATTTTAAATATTAGTATGCTTTTTCTTTTTCGTAATTGATTATATCCTCTTTTATACTTAACAAATAATCGATGTCATTGTATCCATTGAGCAAACAGGTTTTCTTATAATCACTTATGTCAAAATGTTCCGTTGGGTTCGGGTTCCCGGTTGGCTCACCTGGTACTTCCAGTCCAATTGTTTGCTTTGCCAGGTCGATATGCAGGAGCGTATTAGAATCTTTTTCTGATGCCAGAAAAATTCGTTTTAAAAATTCGTCAGAAACCGTTACGGGCAGCACTCCGTTGTTGAGCGCATTGTTTTTAAAAATATCAGCAAAGAAGCTTGAAACAACAGCACGAAATCCATAATCAAGAATTGCCCAGGCCGCATGTTCTCTTGAAGAACCACAGCCAAAATTTTTTCCTGCTACCAATATTTCTCCATTAAACCGGGATTGATTTAATGCGAAATTGGCTTTTGGTTTAGTTTCATCATTATTTTCATAACGCCAGTCACGGAAAAGATTTTTACCAAAGCCATCTTTGGTTGTAGATTTTAAAAAACGGGCAGGTATGATCTGGTCCGTGTCAATATTTTCAATATTGATAGGAACAAATGTGCTGCTTATTGTTATTAATGTTTTCATTCTTTTTAAAACTATATGCGTGTTGATCCGTATACTCTCCCTGGTTTAATTTAATAATTCTCTCACATCCGTTATTACACCGGTTATAGCAGCTGCAGCTGCTGTCATCGGGCTTGCCAGCAATGTCCTGGCGCCGGCTCCCTGTCTTCCTTCAAAGTTTCTGTTGGAGGTAGAAACACAATATTTTCCCGGTGGTATTTTATCTTCGTTCATTCCAAGACAGGCTGAACAACCTGGCTGGCGAAGCATAAAACCAGCTTCTTCAAATATTTTATCAATGCCCTCACGTTTTGCCTGAGCTTCTACCTGCTTACTTCCCGGAACGATCCAGACTTCCACATCTTTTGCTTTCTGTTTGCCTTTAACAAAAGAAGCAACCATGCGCAGGTCTTCAATACGTGAGTTGGTACAACTTCCTATAAAAACATAATCAACCTTCTTACCTTTTATATTATCACCGGCAGTTAATCCCATATACTGCAATGATTTTTCAAAAGAGGCTTTTTCTTTTTCATTGATGTCGCTCAATGATGGAATGTGTCCGCTGATACCAATGCCCATACCCGGATTAGTGCCATAGGTTATCATGGGTTCTATATCCTTTGCATCTATATTTATCTCTTTATCAAAGGAGGCATCCTTGTCGCTATAGAGGGTTTTCCAAATGTCTGATGCCTCGTTCCATGCATTACCTGCCGGGGCAAACTTTCTTCCTTTTATATATTCATACGTCGTTTCATCCGGTGCTATCAATCCGCAGCGGGCACCCATTTCAATGCTCATATTGCAGATGGTCATTCGGGCTTCCATGGAAAGAGACCGGATAGCAGAGCCGGCAAACTCAACAGCATACCCTGTGGCGCCGCTTGCTGACAATTTGGAAAGAATATATAAAATAATGTCTTTGCTTACGACTCCTTTATTTAACTCACCTTCAATATCGATGCGCATTAATAAAGGCTTTGTTTGTAACAGGCATTGCGTGGTCATCACCATTTCCACTTCGCTTGTTCCAATACCAAAAGCTATATTACCAAAAGCACCATGCGTTGAGGTATGGCTATCACCGCAAACGATGGTCATGCCCGGTTGCGTAATTCCCAATTCAGGCCCAATTACATGTACTATGCCCTGGTACTGGTGACCCAGGCCGTATAATTCAATGTCGTGTTCCTTACAATTTTTCTTTAATGCTTCAACCTGCCTTCTTGATAATTCTTCTTTAATGGGCAGATGCTGGTCGATGGTGGGAACATTATGATCGGCAGTGGCTACTACCTGCCTTGGACGAAAAACTTTTATGCCCCTGTTATTTAATCCTGTAAAAGCCTGTGGGCTTGTTACTTCATGAATAAAATGTTTGTCGATATACAAAACAGAAGGGCCACCTTCTATGGTTTTGACAATATGCTTGTCCCAGATCTTTTCAAATAATGTTTTTGCCATAATGCACTAATAAAAATTTTTCCTTGACTACCCGCTTGTAAAATTGTTACTCCCAGTAGCTTATACCGGTTCCGCTACATATTCCTTAGCCAGTAAAACCAGGTCATCATCCGCCACTTCTTTTTTTATATCTGCTACTTTTAAAAATTCAATATATAAAACATCGATATCGTTTCTTTTGTATTGATAACCCAATTTGTGAAAGCGATGTGCCAGTGCGGAGCGACCGCTGCGGGCCGTCAGCACGATCTTGGATCCGGCTGCGCCTACTTCCTCGGGGTTAATAATTTCGTAGGTCAATGAATCTTTTAAGAAACCATCCTGGTGAATACCGGAGGAATGGGAAAATGCATTCGATCCTACGATGGCCTTATTGGGCTGAACAGGCATTCGCATAATTTCCGAAACCAATGCACTGATGGGATTAAGTTGCTGTGTTTTAATATTGGTGTAATAACCCAGTTTATGGTGTTGTTTCAATATCATCACAACCTCTTCCAAAGAAGTATTGCCGGCTCTCTCGCCCAAGCCATTGATGGTGCATTCTATTTGTCTTGCGCCATTCAATACACCAGAAATAGAATTTGCTGTTGCGAGGCCCAGGTCGTTATGACAATGGCAACTGATGATGGCCTTATCAATATTAGGAACGTTGTTGACCAGGTAGGCGATCTTCTCTCCGTATTGATGTGGCAGGCAATACCCGGTAGTGTCAGGAATGTTTACTACGGTTGCCCCGGCTTTAATAACGGATTCAATCACTTTTGCCAAATAGTCATTATCCGTACGGCCGGCGTCTTCTGCATAAAATTCTACATCATCCACAAAATTTTTGGCCCATTTTACACATTGGATAGCCCTTTCAAGTATCTCTTCCCTGGTGGAATTAAATTTAGATTTAATATGCAGGTCCGAAGTTCCGATGCCGGTATGAATACGGGGACGTCTGGCAGGTTTCAAAGATTCGGCAGCCACTTCAATGTCTTTTTTAACAGCACGTGTTAACCCACAAACGGTTGTATTCTTAATCACCTTTGCTATTTCATTTACCGATTCAAAATCACCCGGGGAGGAGATGGGAAAACCGGCTTCAATAATATCAACGCCCAATTCTTCCAGTACAAGAGCCAATTGAACTTTTTCTTTTGTGTTCAATTTGCATCCCGGTATCTGCTCACCATCCCGTAGGGTGGTATCAAAGATGTGGATTTTGCCGTCAGCCATAATTAATTGATATATTGTGAATGATAAAAAAGGCAGGCTGCTTATTTTTGTATTGCTTGCTACCTGAAAAGCCATAAAATTTTCCCGGACAAGGATACCTGCCTGTGAAAATCTTATGACGATACAAGGATCCAGGTAATTAATAGGACTACCTGCGTATGAACAAACAGCCTGCTCCGCTAAGGTATCATACTTAAGTATATGGCTAAAACCAAAATTGACCTCGTTTTACAGAGTTTAAAAGCGGAAAAATGCCCTGAAAGGCTTAGCAGTAAAGGATTTTAAATCAGACGAATTACGATGCCCAACCGATCTACAGACGCCCTTTTTCAACTGGTAAAATCACTGGAAAAGTCAGAAAAGCGGAATTTTAAGCTATATGTGAAGCGAAACTCCTCCAGCGAGAACCTGAAAACTATCCAGCTTTTTGATGCCCTTGAAAAAATGAATGATTATGACGAGCGGCTAATCCTGAAGAAGAACAAGTCGATCAGCAAACAGCAATTGTCCAATATCAAGGCGCAACTGTACAAACAGATACTATCCAGTTTGCGCATCATTAAAGATGAAAACAATATCGACATCCAGTTGCATGAACAAATGGACCATGCCCGCATATTGTTTAATAAAGGTCTTTACCTGCAAAGTTTGAAAGCGCTGGACCGGTTGAAGGAATTGGCCAGGACTTATCACCAGGTAACCTACATGCAACAGGCTCTTTTTTTTGAGAAGAAAATTGAGGTTCTTTATATCACCCGCAGTATGCAAAACCGGGCGGACCAGCTAAGCCTGGAATCGGATGACGTGAATAATTCACTTAACCTGGTCAATAAATTATCCAACCTGGCGCTGCAATTATATAGCTGGTATATTCAGCATGGTCATGCCCGCAATGAAAAAGATATCCGGAGTATTAAATTGTTTTTTGAAACCAACCTGCCTGCAGGCGCTGCTGAGGCCAAAGGGTTTTATGAAAAACTATACCTCTACCAGGGATACAGTTGGTATCATTTTATCCGGCTGGATTTTTTGCAATACTATCGCTATTGCCAGCGATGGGTAGATCTTTTTGAAAAAAATCCGGATATGTTAAAGGTGGAAACCGCCAGTTATATAAAAGGAATGCACAACCTGATGGGAGCACATTTTGACCTGCTAAATCATGAAAAGCTGGCGGAAGCCATCAAACAATTTGAAAAATTTGCCCGACATAAATTAGTTACACAGAACGATAATAACCGCATACTGGCTTATCAATACCTGTACACAGCAAGGATCAATTTATATTTTTTGCAGGGCACATTTAACAAAGGCCTGCTGATGGTGCCCCATCTGGAAGAGATGCTTAAAGATTATGGCCTTTACCTGGATACACACCGGGTGCTCATCTTTTATTATAAGATCGCCTGCCTGTATTTCGGGAGTGGTAATAATGAAAAAGCTATTGATTACCTGAACCGGATCATTCATCAAAAATCAGGGTTGCGCAGCGATCTTCAGTGCTATTCCCGGTTATTGCACCTGATAGCGCATTATGAACTGGGCAATTTCGAATTGCTGGAATACCTGATCAAATCCGTTTATCGCTTTATGGCGAAAATGGAAAGCCTGAGTAAAGTAGAGGAAGCCATTTTTACTTTCCTGCGACAATCGTTTCATGTAGGAGCCCATGCTCTGAAACCGGAATTTGAAAAGTTACATTCCACTTTGAAAAAATATGAGAACAATCCCTTGGAAAGAAGAGCCTTTGCTTACCTGGATGTTATTTCATGGCTGGAAAGTAAAATAAGAAATGTAGAAGTACAGGAGGTAGTGAGGGAGCGATATTTTAAGAGAGGAAAATAACGTAACATTATACGAACTGTTTATTTCCCCGTTAAAAAAAACTTAACACACCATAGGGGTATTTCATTTGCCGGTTGTCCCTTTTATAAATCATCTTGACAGGGAATACTCATATTTTAGCAGGATACCAGTTAGTAAAAGTGGAACAAAGCAATACCGCCGTTATCAGGTCAATGGCACCAACAGGTGAAATGGCTTTCGAACAGCTATTTAAAATGCATTTCAGGGGTCTGCATGCCTACGCCAATACCATTATAAAAGACCAGGCGATGGCAGAGGAGATCGTACAGAATGTATTCTTTAAGGTTTGGGAAAAAAAGCAACTCCTTGCAATAGAAACTTCCCCCAAGGCATATCTCTACAAAGCGGTTTATCATGATTGCCTGAATTATCTGAAGCATAAAAAAATAAAATCTGTTCATGCCATGCATGTTGTTCATCAGTCTGAAAGGCAGGTGGAAAATGCATCCTGCAAATTATTAATGGGCGAATTAAATGAACGTATTCATGCTGCCATGAATGAACTGCCCGAACAATGCCGAAGCATCTTCCAGATGAGCCGATTTGAAGGATTAAAATACCAGGAGATAGCTGATGAAATGGGCTTGTCTGTAAAAACGATAGAAAATCAAATGGGAAAAGCATTAAAATTATTGCGTATAAAGCTGGTCAATTTCTTACTATTAATTATTTTATCAATTATCAGTTTATAAAGAAAACCATTTTGGAAAACGACACACACGATAAGATGGATGAACTGCTGGTAAAATACCTGGCTGATGAAGCCACGCCACCGGAACAAACAATGGTGGAAGAATGGATCAGTTTGAACACAATCAACGGCCAATATTTTCTCCATTTTCAACAGATCTGGAACGAAAGTCAAAAAGTTGCGGCTACTGCAACAGTTGATGAGAATAAGGCCTGGCAACGCTTTCAAAAAAAAATAAAAACGGCGGATCTGGCAAAAAGAAAAACCAGGATCCCTGGCTGGTGGCGGGTGGCAGCAAGCGTTCTGTTTATTGCCGGTGCTGCATGGCTGACGGTCTCTATAATAAACAATCAATCCGTATCTCCGGAAATACAGCGTATTACTTCTATTAATGAGGTAATAAAAGATACGCTGCCTGATGGTTCCATTGCTACACTAAACAAACATTCTGCGATAACTTATCCTTCTTCATTCAAAGGAAAAACCCGGAATGTAAAACTGAAAGGAGAAGCCTTTTTTAGTGTAAAGCCTGACAGGCAAAAGCCATTTATTATCGAAGTAAATGATGTGCAGGTAAAAGTGGTGGGTACTTCTTTTAATATCAGAACGGATAACGGATCGACCGAAGTGATCGTGGAAACAGGTTTGGTGCAGGTAACAAAAAATGGCAGCATAACAGAACTAAAAGCGGGAGAAAGGATTTCTTTTTCTTTAGCCGATACATTAGTGCGCAAAGAAACATCAGCCGATAAACTGTACCATTATTATGTCAGCCGCACATTTGTATGCGATAATACACCATTATGGAAATTGGTGGAGAAACTGAATGAAGCATATAATGCAAATATCAGGATAGGAAAGGAGCATCTGCGCAAACTTCCGCTGACCGTAACTTTTGAAGATGAATCGCTCGATGTGATCCTGAATATTATCCGCCAGACACTGATGATAAAGATCATCAGAAATGAGGATGAAATTATTTTACAATAAGCTGGTAGATGGATTATGACAAACAGAAAAAAAATAGGAAAGGCAAGCCTGGTTTTATTATTCATATTCTATTCCCTTTTTTCCTCCGCACAAAATATTTTAGACAAACGGGTTTCTTTTTCTGCAAATCAACAGCGCCTGGATGATGTACTGTCTATCGTCAGCAATAATGCCGGTTTCAGCTTTTCATATAATAGTAATATTCTGAAAAGGGATAGCCTTGTTAGTTTATCTGTCACTAATAAAACAGTGCGGCAGGTGTTGAATGAATTATTTAACGGAGCTTATGAATATAAGGAAAGCGGGAACTATATCATTCTGCGCAGGGTAAGTGTTCAATTAACAACAGTTACAAAAGCACCCCCGGTAAAAGAAAAGATTTATACGATTTCAGGGTATGTGATAAACAGCGAAACAGGTGAACGTATAAGTGAAGTCAGCATTTATGAAACGGAACATCTCACCTCCACAATGACGGATGTTAATGGCAACTTCACCATCAAGCTGAAAGAGAAATACAAAATATCGTCGCTGGCGGTTAGCAAAGATGCGTATGACGATACGATGATCCACATCCAGCCTAAATTTGATCTGCAACTGGTGATTGCCATGGTGCCATTGCCCGATCCGGTCATCATCTCGGCTCCCAACAGGTTTGAGGTAGCGGATGCGGAAAATAATCTTCCTGCAAAAGATTCATCGGGCGGAATAAAAAACAACACGCCGGGTGAAGTGGAAGAAACAAGGATAGCCCGGTTTCTTTTAACGGCCAGGCAAAAGTTGACCAGCCTGAACATGAAAAAGTTTTTTACAGAAAAGCCTTTTCAATTTTCCGTAATTCCCGGGGTAGGCACACATGGAAAATTAAGCGGACAGGTAGTTAATCATTTTTCCTTCAATTTGTTTGGAGGTTATACAGCGGGTGTAAAAGGCCTGGAGATTGGCGGCCTGTTTAATATTAATAAAAAGGATGTCCGATACCTGCAGGCGGCTGGTTTATTTAATATCGCCGGCGGATCCATGACCGGGATACAATTGGGCGGAATACAAAATACTATTTTAAAAAACGTATGGGGATTGCAGGCGGCGGGCATAAATAATTTTGTAAAAGGCAATGTTAAAGGAATACAGCTGGCCGGTATCGCAAACATAAACGGGGGAGAATTGAAAGGCTTGCAGGGAGCCGGTGTCATTAATTATCAAAACCGGAATATGAATGGGATTCAAATTGCTGGTATTGGCAATATAAATGGGGGACAGATGAAAGGTTTGCAGGTCGGTGGCATTTTTAACTATGCTAAAAAAATGGGCGGGGTTCAGGTGGGCCTTATCAATATCTCGGATACATCAGATGGTTACAGTATTGGTTTGATCAATATTGTTTTAAAGGGGTATCATAAATTTTCCGTTTTTACCAATGAAACAGTGAATACAAATTTTGCATTCAAAACAGGAAGCCGGAAATTTTACAGCATTTTACTGGCGGGAATGAATGCCGGCAAAAGCGAAGAAAAGCTTTACACATTTGGATATGGATTAGGTAGTGAATCACCATTGACCAAATGGCTTTCTATTAATCCTGAATTAAGCTCTCAATATATATACATCGGAGACTGGAACCACCTGAACCTGCTTAATAAATTGCAACTTCAGCTCCAGGTCAAAATCGGAAATAAATTTTCCATATTTGGCGGTCCATCATTCGCTGCTTACTATTCCGATCAGCCCGCAGCCGTAAGAGGGTACAAATACAAGATACTTCCATCATCATATCACAGTTTCCGGCTGGCCGATGATAAATGGAGGGGATGGTTTGGGTGGAATGCCGGCATTAACATCTTTTAACTTATTTCCATTTCATCAGCATAGGGGTTTATTAAAAGCGGGTTGTCTTATTTATACGATTACCTGTTTATTAAACCTTAAATGATATGTTATGAAAAAAATGTTTTTGCTTATGATCCTCTCCGCCTTTTTGCTTGTTGCCTGCGATAAAGAAAAAGTAGTACAGACCAATGATTTGCCGGCTATTGCCAGCGGATTTATTGCTACCCATTATCCCGATAAACAAATATTGCAGACAGTAAAAGAACTGGATAATTTGAAAACATATTACCATGTCTATCTCAACAACGGAACCAAACTTTATTTTACAAGACTGGGTAATATAAAAAAGATCGAAGGCACAGAAGCTATTCCGGATACCATTATACCTATTCTTATTTTGAACTATATACAAACAAATTATCCGGCAGCGTTTATCCGCGGATATGAAATAGAAGATGCCACCCAGGAAATAAAACTTTCCACCGCAATCAATTTAGAGTTTGATAAGAATGGAAATTTCCTCCGGGTCAAAGGATAATTTTTTTTGAAACCCGATGTTGCCATTCAAATCCCGCCTCCGGAATAATATACAGGCTGAACATCATATCCATCAAAAAAAATCAATAACCAATAAATAAAAAAAGATGAAAAAAGGACAAATTTTTTTGCTAATAGTCATGGCCATTTTGCTATTTCAATCTTGTCGGAAATTAGAAGGAGAGGGGCCCGTGGTAACGGATCAAAGATTAACGCCGGACTTTTCAGGTATTCAATTAAAAGTTCCCGCGAAATTAATTTATACCGAAGGTGCCGGTTACAAAGTAGAATTGGCATCCCAACAAAATATTCTGAACAATATAGAAACTTTGCTGTCTGGTAATGATCTCATCATCCGCTTCCGGCATTCCAATACTAATTTGAAATCGGGTGAAGAAATAAATATAAAAATCACCGCCCCTGCGGTTTCAAAAATGGAAGTGCATGGCTCAGGTAATATTGAATCACAAACTTCATTTGCTCCTTCTTCTCTTCGTTTGGGCATATTTGGATCCGGGCATATTTTTTTGGCTGATGTGGTTACTGATAAACTGGATGGGGAGATCAGTGGCTCGGGAAAGATCAAAATAATGGAAGGAATAACAACAGAACAACCATTAAAAATTGCGGGCAGCGGGGAAATGGATTTTGTGAATTTTATCGCCAAAAAATCGAAAACCAGTATATCCGGTTCTGGCAACATTCTAATAAATGTGGCGGAACTATTGGACTTTAATATTTCCGGAAGCGGAACGGTAAAATATCGGGGCAATCCCATTGTTACCAGTTCAATTACCGGTTCCGGCGCTGTAAGTAAGTGGTAAAACTGATTTAAGCAATCCTGTTCACTGGCAGAAAGGAGTATCTAATGAATAAGGTTGGTTTAAAAGATAATCCTGGTTAGATTTTATTTCCAGTTGTGGGTATTCTTTGCTTGATAAGTTGTGAAATATTTTCTTCCTGCAAAAACTTTTTACTCCCTACTTTTGCGCAATTTGTTTTTAAAAAGCAAATTGATTGCAGACTATGTCAACAACACAACCCACGGCAATATTATTATTAAAAGATGGTACCGTTTGTTATGGCAAAGCCTTTGGCGCCATAGGTACTACTACAGGCGAAATTTGTTTCAATACCGGGATGACCGGTTACCAGGAAGTATTTACAGATCCCAGTTACTTTGGGCAGGTCTTGATCATGAATTCCGTTCATGTTGGAAACTATGGGGTGAAGGACGGGGATATAGAATCGGATAATGTCAAGATCAAGGGATTGATAGGCCGAAATCTTGAAGATCAGTATTCCCGCAAACTCGCTAATGGTTCCCTGGAAGATTATTTGAAAGCGAATAATGTAGTATCAATAGAAGGAGTAGATACCAGGGCCCTGGTGGCGCATATCCGGACCAAGGGAGCTATGAACTGCATCATATCCTCCGAAACAACAAACATTGATGAACTAAAAATAAAATTAGACGCGGTTCCGGATATGGATGGGTTGGAGCTGGCCTCTGTTGTTAGCACAAAAGAAGCCTATGAGGTTGGAGATAAAGATGCTTCAATCCGAATAGCAGTAATGGATTATGGCGTTAAGAAAAATATCCTGAACTGCATGATTGAAAGAGGCGCATTTGTGAAAGTGTTCCCGGCTGAGACATCATTGGAGGAAGTTAAGAAATTCCAGCCCCACGGTTATTTCATTTCAAATGGACCAGGCGATCCGGCACCAATGGATTATGCCGTTGCTACATTGAAACAAATATTGAAAGAGGAAAAACCTGTATTTGGCATTTGCCTCGGTCACCAGTTGCTGGCGCTGGCAAATGATATTCCTACTTTCAAAATGCATCATGGGCACAGGGGTTTAAATCACCCCGTTAAAAATATTATTTCCGGAAGATCAGAGATCACAACACAGAATCATGGTTTTGGAATAAATCCGGATGCGGTTAAGGAAGCCTCGCATATTGAAATAACACACCTGAATCTGAACGATCGATCGATAGAAGGAATTAGGGTAAAGGGTAAGCCGGCTTTTTCAGTACAATATCATCCCGAAGCCACCCCGGGGCCGCATGACAGCCGCTATTTATTTGATGATTTTATTCAAATGATCAAGGACCAAAAAAACTAAATGAAATCTCATTCAATATTGAATGGCATTTCATTTAGTTGCTAATAATATAAAACGCAGGGAACCTGAACTCATAAAATAAATTTCAAGCCCGCTAATAGGAATAAAAGTTTGGAAGTGGTCCGGGCTTAAGCTAACCTTCAGCCAATGGAGTAAAAGGTAATGATGTAAATTCGCTGCTATGATAAGAATTGCGATTATTAACGGACCCAACCTCAATTTGCTTGGGAAAAGAGAACCGGGCATTTATGGCAAGGAGTCGTTTGAGGATTTTTTTGAGGAACTAAAAGCGGCATATCCTGCTATTTCTTTTTCTTATTACCAGAGCAATATTGAAGGGGAATTAATAAATGAATTGCAAAGGACAGGTTTTGATTTTGATGGTATCATATTAAACCCCGGTGGATATACACATACTTCCGTTGCATTAGGTGATGCCATTGCTGCCATTAAAACTCCTGTTGTTGAAGTTCATATTTCCAACGTTCATGCAAGGGAAGAGTTTCGGAAAATTTCTCATGTTTCTGCAAAGGCAGCTGGAAGCATTATAGGTCTTGGTACCAGGGGATACTTATTAGCCGTTGAATATTTACTGGCCGGGACTTCACATTAGTGTTAATTATGATTTCTATACTTAAATAAGAATATATTTTTTGCAGGTGCAGCAATTCAATATTTTTTTTTGCCTGAGGACAATAGTTTGAATGATTGTCAGAATGTTTGAGTAGATCAAGATACGAATGGTTGTTCTTGTAAATGTGTTTTATCCATTTCTTAGAGTTGTTAATATTTTTTGTAAAGAATTGTTAAAAAAGAAAAGTATTCGGTTGAGTTAATCTGTACCTTCAGCAAGTTTTTTATTACATCACACACTTAAAGATTGTTCTGCTTATGTTAAACAAAACTAATCCTGCAAAGGCAGTGATTTGCCTCTTGCTATGCGTCCTTTTCTCGGGCGTATTATCTGCACAAAAACAAGTAACTGGAAAAATTACTGAATCAGATGCCCAACCAATTAGTGGGGCTTCTGTACAAGTTAAAGGAACTACTGTAGGTACAACAACCGATACGGATGGCTCTTTTTCCATTTCTGTTCCAGCGGGAAGAAATATCCTGGTGGTTTCATTTGTTGGATTTAAAAACAAAGAAATTGCAATTGGTTCCCAGTCAAACATTCCGATAACAATGGAATCTGATGTTTCCGGCTTAACTGAAGTTATCGTAACGGGTTATAGTGGACAACAAAGAAAAAATATTGTTGGAGCGGTTGCTACCGTAAAGGGGGAACAACTGGCAGCGGTTCAAACAGGCAACGTTGAGCAACAATTCCAGGGCAGGGTTCCCGGCTTAACAGTTATTACATCTGGCCAGCCAGGAACAACCAGCCAGGTAAGGATCCGTGGTTTCGGTTCATTTACCGGAAATGATCCTTTGTATATCGTTGATGGTATCCCAACAACCAATATCGATTTCTTAAATGGTAATGATATTGAGTCTACGACAATATTAAAGGATGCATCATCTGCTTCTATTTATGGAGCAAGAGCTTCAGCAGGCGTCATTTTGGTTACCACAAAAAAGGGCAAATCTGGCGGTTTAAAAGTTACATATGATGTCACCTATGGCCTTACTAATCCTGGCCAGGGAATAGATTTGCTAACTCCTCAACAACAAGCTGATTTAACCTGGGTAGCATTAAAAGCGGCTAATCAGCCACTCACCCATCCACAATATGGTACAGGGGCTACTCCAGTTTTACCCGATTATTTAAAAGTAGGTTCAGAGAATGGATTGTCTGGGTTATCACCAACTGATCCCAGGTTAGATCCCGCTAAATTCAACACGAATTTTGATAAGGGGCCGATTTACCAGGT
>JBGTNK010000111.1:0-1533 GCA_041743125.1 Chitinophagaceae bacterium | reverse complement strand
GGTTTTAATAAAAGCAAAAGCTTTTACAGACAAAAACCAGCGCCAACCATTCTTCCTTTACTACTCACTCACCGAACCGCATGTTCCCCGCATGCCTTCAACAATGTTTAAAGGGAAAAGCGGGTTAGGCTACCGGGGTGATGCCATACTTCAAATAGACTGGGCTGTTGGCGAGATCATGAAACAACTCGATCATCTTGGCATCACAAACAATACATTGATCCTTTTCACCAGCGATAACGGACCGGTACTGGATGATGGCTACCAGGATGAAGCCGTTACTAAATTGAATGGCCATACACCGGCAGGTGTATTGCGGGGAGGTAAATACAGCGCTTTTGAAGCGGGTACAAGGGTGCCCTGGATAATACAGTGGCCGGGGACAATTAAACCTGCAGTTTCAGAAGCATTGGTTTGCCAGGTTGATTTTATCAATTCTTTTTCCAAAATGCTGAATCAACCTATCCTGCCAGACGAAGCAATGGATAGTGAAAATATATGGCCGGCATTGGTTGGAAAATCGAATAAAGGAAGGGAAGTGCTGGTTGAGCAAGGAGGAGCTTTGGCTGTCATAAAAGGTAACTGGAAGTACATAACCCCCAATAACGGGCCGGCCAATACAAATCCCCGCCTCACTAATATCGAAACAGGAAATCTTCCCACGCCGCAGTTGTATAATTTGAAAGAAGACATTGGCGAAACAAATAACCTCGCAGAAAAATATCCTGAAAAAGTAAAAGAGCTGGCGGAAATATTGGAAAAGATTATAAAAGATAGAAGAAGCCGGTGACATTTTTTCTATTCATTCACCAAAGTTCATCCGGCATAGGGACCAGCTTACCAGTATTTTTAAAACCCGGCATGGGTGATTTCCAGTTTTTCAATTGTGTGGAAAGTTTTGATGAAAGAAGTTTAGCTTTTGCAGGATGAATAGCAGACAAATCTGTGGCTTCTCCAATATCATCCTGAAGATTGTATAATTCATTTGTTCCTGACTGCATATCATAAATCAGTTTCCAGCTTCCCTGCCGGATGGCCGATTTATAATTTATCCCCGGACCTCCCTTCGGAATCCATTTGTTTGGATAATGCCATATCAGGGCCCGGACAGTATCGATGAAATTTTTATTTTTCAGAACCCGCATAAAACTTTTTCCATCTACCGCTTGCACACTCTTATATTTTTCAATGCGGGCCATTTCTAAAATAGTAGGAAAAAAATCTTCGATGATCACATATTGATTCGTTGTTGTTCCGGGTTTTACTACACCGGGCCATTTCACCAGCATGGGTTCGCGGATGCCGCCTTCATAAACCGATCCTTTACCTGATTTCAATGGATAATTATGCGTAAAAGAAGGTCCGCTGCGGGGAGCCATACTGAAACCTCCGTTATCACTCATGAAAATAATAATGGTATTTTTATCCACCTTTTTTTTCTGCAACCAATCCATAATATCCCCCAGGCTTTTATCCATGCCTTCTACCAGGCCCGCATATTTCGCTTCCGTTTCACTCAGCCCTGCATCTATA
>JBGTNK010000110.1:0-2224 GCA_041743125.1 Chitinophagaceae bacterium | reverse complement strand
ACCGGGTCCGATAAAGCCTTCCACATCATTAATTGTTCCTGTATAAAACCCTCCCTGTTCAGAAGTTGTTGGATAAACTCCGTTTCGTACAAATACATTATTTGAATTCAATCCAAAACTCCATAAGCGACTTGTTGAATCAAGTTTGATTCTTTTTAATTCAGATTTTAAGTGCTGGAAAAGGTGCGACTGATTAAAACCAACTTCCTGCCCGTCCATATAAATGAAAGAAGATGTATTCCAAACCGGTTCTCCCCCCGTAGGCACATTATTGGCTATCCGCCAGTAATACACGGTATTATCTGTAAAGGTTACACCAGGTGAATATTCAATGACACCTCCTGTAGAACTAATCGTATTTCTAAGCTTCATTGGAGAATTGAATAAGGCAGTGGTATCAAACTCAACCAGGTAATTTTTTAGTTCAGCAAAAGGATTTGCAGTTGAAGCCATCAACTTAATATTCTGTTTATTTATTATTGAAAAATTATAGGGGAATACCGGCCTCACATCATCTTCAATAATATAAACATCTTTGGTAATGGTATTATTGGTTTCAAACAATTCGTCTACTTCGTTCTTTGCATCTAATGTAATTGTTATTTTATTTAAACCTCTGTCCCTTGTTGGTACAATAGGGATTTCATATGAGAGGGAATCCATAAATTTTGTAAAAAGTATTGTATCTCTCCTGATCAGTTCTATTGTTAAATCAGGATAAGTTCGCTTCATTTCAATAACGATTTTCTTATTTATCGACCTCCCGATATTCATAAAACTAGCATTAACTTTAAAATGAGTTTCTGAAATCGGAATAAATGAAGGAGATATTTTTACCTGTTGCTCTTCTATAACATAATCTGGTTTGGCAAAATTATAAAGCCTTAATGCAGGATCTCCATGCAATGAAAACTGCTCACACTGAAACCTTGCATAAAAGTCACTTTCGGTTGTGGTATTAAAAACCTGCCGGATGGCCTCTTCCATTATTTCCCCCAACGTACCCCCGTACTTTGCTCCTGTTATTGCTTTATAATTACGATTGTTATAAATGTCAAGGTAATGAACTATACCCAGGTGAGTACTTGCAAAAAAAGCAATAGCCCCCCTGTCTTTGGCTAATATAAATCGTTCAGAAATGGTTTCTTTGGTGGCAAACCGGGCCAGGTTGAAATTATAAAAACTACCTGCGTTACATCCCATAACAATAAATACAGGATACTTTCCCTGGTTGTCGTAATTCTGGGGATTATCCAAATTAAATTCAAGCGTACTTGCAGATGAATGTCCGAAATAAGTAAGAATACCAATTCCTTCTTTAAAAAGATTGTTCAGCCTTGTACTTGCAACCTGTTGTACTGCGTCAGCCGAATTTTTTGTAAATGTATGAACGGTCCCTGCATATAATGTGTCCTCAATAATTTTTTTGTGCCCATTTAATGCTCCCAACAATAAATCCGAAGTATTATCATCACTAGCGCCGGTTACATGTACAATGTTTTTCATCCAGGCTTTATCGGCTATAGTCGGAGAAGATATGATTAATGCCTGTTCATATTGTTTTAATTTCTGCAGGTAGGCATATACTTCTTCCTTGCTTATGGCTGATATTCGACCGATTGGAGTCAGGGGAACCGAACTACTTCCAACTGCTGTTAAGAGAATGTCAGAAGCAGGATTACCAAACGTAGGAACCAGGTTCAGTTTGTCCATATCAGGATTACTTTGTCCTGTGATGAATTGCGTGTAAATAACCCCTTTGCCAATCAGCAATACATTTTTTAGAGGGCTGGCGTATTTTACTCTTGCCCATCGCAAAAAATTTCGGATCGACAATGGATGCCTTTTAATGCCAGAAGCGAATTGATCTTCTAACTGGTCTATCATATATACATTGGCCTTAAAACCACCACCCTGGCCAGAACTTCGATAAGCCTTGTACTCGTCTATAGGATCGCCACCTGCTGTTGCCCCTGTTAAAAGAGCATTAGAAATAATGAGAAAATCTCCCTGGTTAGCCTGGAGACTATAATCAACAAAATTGCGGGATTGCAGTGTACTGATAGTTTTAATATTTGCCGGTGCTTCACTTACTAAAACCAATTGCCGGTCAACCGAAGAGGGTTGAAGCAAAACTTTAAGCAGCGCTGCATTTGAATTATCAGTTACATATCGTTTTCCATTAGTCAGATCATATAAAACCGGAACCGATCCACCGGCAGTA
>JBGTNK010000109.1:0-47250 GCA_041743125.1 Chitinophagaceae bacterium | reverse complement strand
AAAGGCGACGATAAAGCATCAGCTATTGCAACGCTTTTATCCCTACTGGCACAAAAGGACCTGGAGAAAAAAAAATTAGGCAGTGAGGTGCTTGCTTTATACCAGGAAGTGAACATGGTTTTCAATTTCTCTGATAAACTTGCCCAGGCTATTGACCCCACGGCTATCGCCCGGATTACGCTGGATGAAGCGATGCACCTTATCCGCTCAAACAGCGGATTAGTTGTTCTTTGGGATGAAACAATCCAGCAATTACATGTACCTGCTTCCACTGGCGAAGAGCTTTTTAACAAGGAAAAAATAAGTGCCAATGCCGGCCTGATGCTGAAAATAGGATTGAGCGGGCAGTCAGATATTATAAGCGACCTTACCACGCTAAGGGAAGCGGGAATGATTGATCCTTTTGTTCAATCGCTGATGTATGCTGCTTTAAAAGTAAACCACCGGGTAATGGGAGCTATTATTCTGGCCAGTCATGAGCCCATGCGATATGCCGCATCGGATCTTAAATTTTTAACTACGCTGGCATTGCAATCCTCTTCCGCCATTGAAAGCGCATTGCTATATGAAAAAAATATCCGCGAAGCGAGAGAAAGAGAAGAGGCCATGCGCCGCATTTATGAAGTAACCGGCAAGTTTGTTCCTATTGAATTTATTAGTTCATTGGGTCACGACGTTATAACGGATGTAAAGCTTGGCGACCTTGTTGAAAAAGTAGTAACCGTTTTGTTTACCGACATCCGGGACTATACTTCCATATCAGAAAGAATGACACCCGAAGAAACCTTTCGCTTTGTTTGTTCATACAATGAACAGTTGGGTCCCATTATCAGGAAACATAACGGTTTTATCAATCAATACCTGGGTGATGCGATCATGGCTCTTTTTCCGCATAACGCTGCGGATGCGTTAGCGGCAGCTATTGAAATAAAAAAACATATCAATGCCTTTAATGAGAAACGGAAATTAAACCAGGAAAAGTCCATTCAAATTGGCATAGGCTTGCATACAGGCCCTTTGATTATGGGAATTACCGGAGATAAAAACCGTTTAGATGCTACCACGATCTCTGATACGGTAAATACGGCGTCCCGCATTGAGAGCCTGACTAAATATTATAAAGCCGGTATCCTTTTAAGTGAAGCTTCACTTCAACAAATACAGGATCAGGAACAATTTAGGTTACGATACCTGGGAAAAGTGCAGGTAAAAGGAAAGCTGGCTCCTGTTGGTATCCATGAATGTTTTGATGGCAGCCCCGAAGAAGAAATGAAAATAAAAGAAAAGACGCAGGAATTATTTAAGGAAGGTATGCACCATTACCTGAACAGGTCATTTGCATCAGCCATCAAATCTTTTCAAACGCTGACAGAAAAACATCCGGAGGATCTTACGGCGAACTTTTTTTTAGATAGCGCTACAAAGTTTCTTCAAAAAGGTGTTCCTGATAATTGGACGGGGGTAGTGGAAATGACCATTAAGTAGAATGCGTTCTGGTTTATACTTTCTACTTTTTTAAAACAAGGTGCGCCAAGAGCATTACAGATAAATCTTCTTGTTTTTTTGTAAAATTCTCTTCTAAAAAAAATAAAAAACAAGAATCCAAATGAACATGCATCACCGGGACTCTCATTTAAATCAAGCTATATTTTATTTTGTAAACACCGTTTCGCTATGGTAAGGAAAACTGGTGACAGGATAGGTCAAAGGTTTGTTCTTATCGAAATTTTCAAAACCAGGATGCCAGAATCCGGATTGAGAATGAAAATACCTGCCGTTATATTTCACTATAGTCCAGGATGCCCCGAAGGTTGTTCCGTCTGCCCAACTGGGGTCCTTATAAAGTGTATAAACAATACGTCCATCTGCACCCAGTTCTGCAAACAATTCACTATTGGGCCCGTTGCCCTTATAGTTATTAACCCTGTACTTCCCAATTGAAGACGTTTTGTAAAGGGCTGTCGAATCAAATTCAGGTTTATACAAACAATTAATCTGCCGGGTAATTTCTTTCCCGTCAAGCGTTCGCTTGTAGGCGACCTGGATATTAAAATTAAATTCTGTTGTAGCGGTTGAATTAATCTTTATCTTTTTTGTATTTCCTGTAATAGTGGTAGTATAACCAATCCGGGGATCACTTACTCCCTTCACAAGAATATATTTACCGTCCATAGATAATGTCATATCATCATGCGCCTCCTGGCCGATATGACTTGCATAAGAAGGATAGGCTGCTTTTAATTTTGAGGTCTTTGCTGTTGCCTTTGCATACATAGCTTCCACCTCTTTATCCTTATTTACAAAAGTCTTTTCTGTTGTAAATGCTGTATTAATATCCGGGTGAAGGTTAGCATCACCGGAAGATAGATTTCTAAACCCTACAGACATAGACAGTGCTTTTTCAGCGTTATTAAAGAACTCAACAGCCGTGAGACGCTGAGCATCCGCATCGGTTACTGCCTCTGCTACTCCTTTTAATCGGCCAACTTGCTGTGCCCGCCGGATAGCCACTTCCCTGGAAATTACGAATGTGGTAAATACACCCAAAAAAACGAGCCCCGATATAGGATTAGGAGCAATAATAAAAGCCTAGCCGCTTCCTACTAAAAAAGGAATAGAAGCCAGGCATACCAGTTTGGCTGTCACATAATTTTTGGCAATGGCAACCAGTTTATCTCCCACATCAGTTTGTATTCCTCCTGGTCTTGCATAATACCCTGCAGGTAATTCTGTAAAGGAGTATTGCGAAGGATCCGGCATATTTCTTTGAAGCACATAGGCAAGCAGTTCCTTATCGCCGGGAGCAAGAGAATTCATTTGTAGAGTCCATTCTTCTTTTATTTGATTCAGCAGGATCATACTTTGTGCAGAGGGTTGAAAATTACTTCCTGTTACCACTTTTGTAACTGAGTCAATACTTTTATTTCGTTTATCAACATACTCATCTATTATCACCATAGGATCTGAAATCCGGGTATAATTTTTTATCGTCAATTGAAGTGCGTTTGCCTGGGTGATGCCTGCAATAGAAACTGAAACATTACCCGGTGCAATAACAGGAACAATGAACACATAAGAAGAATCACCGGAAGCATATCCTTTAACTGCCACGGTACTTAACATGATATTTATTTCAGCTGCAGATACTTTTTTATTGAGGTTAACCAGCATTGCATCACCTGGCAATGCATTGGTGGCCCCAAGAGAAAGCGTAATTATTTCCGGGGGTGAATCGTCTTCTTTATTCTCTTTGGTACATCCGGCTATGAATACACAGAGCAGGATTAAGGGCAGGGATAGTTGCTTCATATTAATTAATCGGTTGGTTTTTTATTCGGTTATTCTATTATTATTCCTTCACCTGGAAGTCTGGGGAGAACTTTTTATCATTGCGTTTCTCTTATTCTTATAATCAAACGATCGGCCCCGCCATATTCAATGTTTCATTTATATTTAGCAGAGTAATTAAACCGGCGGCTAAAATCGCTGGCAAACCTTATGCTTTGAATAGCTATATCATATTTATAAAACTATTCATGCCCCTCAGAGAGGCCCTGTATTTAGTACAAAAAGTTGAGCTGGAGAATAAAATGATGAGGGTTTTCATAAGGCTGAGTTATCCTGGTTTAAAAATATTCTTTCGGGCTTTAGTTATTCTATGGATTTTCATATGTGTCTGCAAGCCTAAAAGTAGAAACTAACTTTCCTGCCTGCAATACCTGCTTGTAGGTATATTTCTGCTTTAATTTTTTGAATAATCCTTAAAACTGCTAAAAATAGTAGGGGTAACTAAATTAGAATTTTCTTGCGCAGGCTTATTCTGTCAGGCGTGACAGGAATATTGGCTGCAAATCATTGTTAACATTCCATTAGTGAGATATTAGATTCGTATTACAAAAATTTTTATTTAATACCCGTTAAATCGTATTTTAGCCACTTACCTTATGATCCTAAATCTTTTAATCCGGAAGATCCAACCAATATGATTAACAAAGCCGCTCTTAATAAAGCCGTTCAATTTATAACAGATCTTTTTCCTGATAATATCAAAGTATTCTCAATTCCCTTAAAAGAAAGATCTGCCGGTAACATTACCGCCTCACTTCTTCATAAAAATTTCTGCGAACCTCTTAGTGTTGAATTAGAAAATAAACTATTTGAAGAAATTGCCCTGTACCTGAGCAAAAAAGAACCCGGGTACACTTATACATTTTTTTATCGTAATCAACGCCATCACGGGATCCGGGAATGGAATTTATGCTCTGCAAAACTTCACTCGCCTGCTAATAATAGTTCATCAGGGGAAATAGTTCTTTTTACATATGACTTGTCTTTATTGGAAGAGCAAAAAAACAGGACATATAAAATTCTTGATGATGATTTATTTTTTAAAGAACATTTAGATCAAATGGCTTCGTTAACAAGAAGAGAAAAAGAAATTGCCATATTACTTTCATCCGGGTATAGTAACAACCAAATAGCAAAAGAAAGTAACATATCAGAACATACAGTGACGACACACCGAAAGAATATCAATCAAAAATTAGGTATTCAAAACCTGGCCGGACTTTTACAATTTGCGGATGTATTTGAATTTTCAAAAAAGGAACCAGCATGAGAACTACATTAACGAACAGTGTTGCGGTTGACATTAATAATCAGCATGTATTTACGTTGGAAAAGAACATAAGGGCGGGAGAGTTTTCTTTAGAGGCCATAGGAGAATACTTACCCGGCAACGTACTGGTAACCGACCTTTCCAGGATGACAACGGAATATATGAATAAAAATGGTTGCAATATTCTGATGCATAGTGTAGAAGAGCTGGCAGCCCAGGGCCCTGAATATTTTACCCGTTTTTTTGTAAAAGAGGAAATGGAAGTTATCATTCCCAGGTACCAGGAGATTCATAAAAATCAGGATCCTACTGTCATTTATAATTTTGTGCACCGTGCAAAACCTATCCAGGATCGTTATCACAAGTGGTATATAGCCTCTGCCAAATTAATGTTTACTCCCGGAATAAAGCAAGCAGATAAATTGCTGGTAATTGTCAACGAAGTAAAGTCGACGGGTGATATAGCAGAAAAGATTAGCCGTGTATTAGATGAAACCAACTGGATGAAAAAGAATTTTAAAAAATTCTGTAGCCTCACGAGGCGGGAAAAAGATATTGTTTCACTATTGGCCAATGGAAAAAGTAGTGCAGAAATTTCTGAAAGATTGCTTATTTCCAGGTTAACCGTCAATACGCATCGCCGGAATATTATCGCTAAACTGGAAGCAAAGAATTTTGTTGACCTGTATAAATATGCAGCAGAGTTTGGATTAATGGAATAAAAAAACATATCTTTTTATCCATCAAGTATTCCAGATTAAAAATTTAATAATCGCAGTACGGTATCATTTAAACCGGTCTTCGCCAGGAAATTATTTTCCAACTCAATATTAAATGGTATCGGCGTATCTAAACTTGCACAACGCATTACAGGAGCATCTAAAAGCCCAAAACAATTTTCCGCAATCCACGCAGCAATTTCACCACCAATCCCCCCTGTCAAAGTATCTTCATGTAAGATCATTATTCGGCCCGTTCGTTGTACAGCATCGCGAATGGACAAATAGTCTAACGGCAACAAGGTTCTTAAATCCAGTATATCAATTGATATTTCCGGATGTTCGGCTGCATAATCTTCGGCCCAGTGTACGCCGGCTCCATAAGTAATAATACTTAATTCATCTCCTTCTCTTATATGTCTTGCTTTACCCAATTCAATTTCATAATATTCGTCTGGTACAGGGCCACTGACACTTCTGTAGAGCGCCTTGTGCTCAAAAAACAATACGGGGTTGGGATCGTTGATGGCTGCTATCAATAATCCTTTTGCATCCATGGGTGATGATGGATAAACCACTTTTAATCCGGGCGTATGTACAAACCAGGCTTCATTGCTCTGGCTATGAAAAGGACCGGCTCCCACTCCTGCACCTGTTGGCATGCGTATCACCACATCTGCATTTTGTCCCCAGCGGTAATGAATTTTAGCGAGATTATTAATGATCTGGTTAAAGCCCACGGTTACAAAATCGCCAAACTGCATTTCTACCATGCTTTTAAATCCTTCCAGGCTTAATCCCAGTGCCGCTCCAACAATTACACTTTCACATATAGGCGTATTTCTCACCCGCTCTTTACCAAACTCCGCGGCAAAACCATCTGTTATTTTAAATGCACCGCCATATTCTGCTATGTCCTGCCCCATTAATACCAGGTTAGCATGCTGCTGCATACTTTGATGAAGGCCCGCTTTTATCGCATCAATAAAACGAAGCCCGGAAGAAGGAACTGAAGAGTCAGAATAAGTTTTTGAGTTATCAAGCACCCGGGGACTTCCCTGCCCTCCCGGATTTTTTCTTTCAGCATAAACTTCACCCAACTCTCTTTCCGCATCTGCAATGATGGGTTGCGTATTATTTCCGGTTGCGAGTTCCTGCTCAATTTTTTCTTTAACTTCTTTTTTTATGTTTTCTACCCCGGTAGCTGAAAGAATATTTTGATGCAGCAGGAACAATTCATAAATTTTTACCGGGTCTTTTTTTTCCCAAAGTTCAAAAAGATCTTTTGGAACATATTTCGTACCGCTGGCTTCCTCATGGCCCCGCATACGAAAAGTGATGGCCTCTATCAAATAAGGCTTCTGGTGTTTGATACAATATTCCCTTACACCTTTGATGGTATCATAAACCTGCAGCAGGTTATTACCGTCTATCTGCACTCCTTCCATTCCATACCCCTTTGCTTTGTCCACTAAACTGTTGCAGCGATATTGTTCACTGGTAGGCGTACTTAAGCCATAACCATTATTTTCAATTAAGAAGATAATGGGCAGATCCCATACGGCTGCCACATTCAGCGCTTCATGAAAATCACCTTCACTGGTGCCGCCTTCCCCGGTGAAAGCGAGTGAAACCTTGTTTTCCTTTTTTAATTTATACGCCAGGGATACACCATCTGCAATGGCTAACTGAGGACCCAGGTGAGAGATCATACCGCAGATATGATGGTCACGGCTTCCAAAATGAAAACTTCTTTCACGGCCTTTACTATATCCCTCCTGCGCACCCTGCCATTGCATAAAAAGTTTACTCAACGGCATCTGGCGGCTTGTAAATACACCCAAATTTCGGTGCAAGGGCATGATCCATTCGTCATTTTGCAGAGCCAGTGTGGCACCTACAGCTATAGCTTCCTGTCCTATGCCACTGAACCACTTGGATATTTTACCCTGGCGCAAAAGAATCAGCATCTTTTCTTCTATCATGCGGGGATAAAGAATATGCCTGTAAAAATTAATAAGCTGTTCGTTAGATAAATCTTTTTTATCGAAGACCATAATGCGAATTTCAAGGAATAAAGGATAATTACCAAGAACAACACTTATGTAAGAGTATGATAGAAAAAGGAAATTTTTTTTATTATCTGCTCCCGGATGAATTGCTAAATAAATATCAAAATAAAAATACAATAGAAAAATCCGGCATTATTTTTCGGTTCTTTACAGCATGTTTAAAATCCTGGCTCTGGCATTGTGTTCGTTGATGGTAACAACTCAAACTTTAATTGCCCAAATTCATGTTTTCCCGGACGAATATTATACCACATTTGATGAACAGTTAACTCTTCGTTTGTACCTGGCTAAAAAATATACCTCCCTTACCATGAAGGCCCCGCCTCCCGTACAATCACTCAGGTACAGGCCTAACAGCCTGACCACAATGGGAATTAACGGAACCTATAAATCTCTTTCGTTGAGCTTTGGCTCCGGATTTGGATTTTTGAATCCCAATAAAATTGAAAAAGGAAAAACCCGGTCATTTGATTTTCAAACCCATATTTATTCGCATGATTGGGTTACCGATATCTATGCACAATATTATAAAGGTTATTACCTTTCAATAGGCGGACCGCCAGGAACCAATGACAAAAATTATTATAAACGACCTGATGCAAAAGTTATGTTGCTGGGTACATCTGTTTACCGGTTGTTGAACGGAGACAAATTTTCTTACCGGGCTGCTTTTTCCCAAAGCGAATGGCAAAAAATATCAGCGGGATCTGTATTGCTGGGTGCAGAAATATATTACGGTACCATGAAAGGGGATAGTGCATTGGTGCCTGGAAATATAAGTGCCTATTATCCCCAGCGGGGAATTGAAAGAGTAAGGCTTTTTGAGTTTGGACCCGGAGCCGGTTATGCCTATACAGCCGTATGGGACGAAAACTTTTTCCTCACCGGCAGCGCTACTATAAATGGCGATATCAGCATGGTAAAGGAAACATCCCCTTCAGGATCTGCCAACCGGATTTCCATAAGTCCCAACGCTACTCTGCGTGCGGTTGCAGGTTATAATAGCGAGGAATGGGCAGCTACTATTTCCTGGTTACACAATGCTACCAATGCCAAAGGCCGATCATCTGATTATGAATATGGAATAAAAACGGGAGAGTTCAGAATTACCCTGGCAAGACGTTTTACCCCGGGTAAAAATCTTAAAAGAAAATTAGACACAGTAGTTGAAAAGCTACCATGAATAACTCTGGCACCTGTTTCGGAAAAAAAATTATTGAAAGTTAGTTTTCTAAAGTGTAATATTAAAACACTACCTATGTACTAAACCACAATTAGTTCATAAAAATCTTCCGGTAATAAATATTTGTTTGCCAGCTCCTGCAATTCCTTAGCATTAATATTCTTAATGATATCAATAGTTTGATAAAAATAATTTTCATCCAGGTTATTCAGGATAATATTTTTCCACCGGTTAATGATATGAAAGGGGCCATCCAAATCACCCAGCACTGAACCCATTAAGAAATTTTTTACAAGTAATAATTCATCGGCTTTCACTAATTCCTCCCGCAATAATTTCATTTCTTTATATACTTCCGTGATAGCAGGTTCACAAACATCCTTTCCCGCTTCCGTGCTTATCATCCAGGCAGCTTCATGCAGGTGATTTTGAAAATAACTGTGAATTCCATAGGTATATCCTTTATCCTCCCGAATATTATCCATCAACCGGGAGCCGAAAAATCCACCAAATAATGTATTTAACACCTGTGCTTGCATATAGTCGGGGTGATGGCGGGTAATGAATGGTCTTGCTATACGGATGGAGCCCTGCACTCCATTTGGATCATTTGTAACCCGGTATTTCTTTTCTGACTCTCCATTTATTATATGCTGATTTTCTGCAACAGGTTTGTTGGAGAGGTCTCCAAAGTTTTCATTCAGTAACTGCTCCAGGTTTTCCGGTAAACGTCCGGCAACAAACATGATGAACTTACCCTGCTGATAAAACTTCTTATAGAATTCCAGCAATTGTTCTTTTGTCAAACTGTCAAAATCTTCTTCCCGGCTATATCTTCCATAGGGATGTTGATCGCCGTATAAATAGACATCAACCAGCCGGCCGGCCACGAATTCACTTTTTTTCAAATTTACCTGTAGTCGCTGTTTCAGGTTTTGGGTAGCAATTGACAACTCCTCTTCAGGGAAAACAGAATCCATCAATAACTCTTTCACTACAGGCAGCAATTCTTTTACATGCTTTGTCAGGCAATGCAATGTAACGCTGGCCGTTTCACTTTGAGAACTGCGGTTTAAATAAGATCCGTAATACTCAAAATGCTCATTAATCTGAAACGCCGTTTTAGTAGATGTTCCGTTCTTCAGCATCATATTGGTGATGGCAGCTACCAGGTTCTTTTCTTCGTACCAGTTTCCGGCATAAAAAACCCATTCGATAGACATCACTTCATCTGCGCCTGCTTCTATGGTGTAAACCTCTACACCGTTTTTTAAAACTAGTTTCTTATACGGCTTGAGGTGCAGATTAAAATTCACAGCATCAACAATCGGCGGAGCTATTTTCCTGTCCATCATTTTACTCTTTTCGGTGGGTCTAACATTTATTTATTTGCTAAGTACCAGATCGTATTGCTGTTTTCACTTCTGAAAATATTCCTGCTTTCTTCCAGCACATCCTGTGTGGTAACGGCTGCATATTTTTCCAATTCAGTATTCATCAACCCTGCATCGCCCAGCAATTCATATTGTGCCAGGCTACTGGCCCTGTTCATCACACTCATATCTTCAAAGGCAATCATGCTTTCCGTTTTATTTTTTACTTTTTGCAGTTCAATTTCCATTACGGGCTCTGCCTTTAAACCCTGCAATACTTCTTCCACTCCCTTCTCAGCATCTTCCGGCTTTATTCCTTTTACCAGCTTTCCTTCTATGGCCAATAGGCCGGAATCCGTGCTTCCGGAATGATGACATTCAATATGGCTGAACAATTGTTTTTCCTTTACCAGGGATTGATATAACCGGGATGAACCTCCGCCTCCTAATATTTCGGAGAGAAGATCAGTGGTATAATATCTTTTGTCTATCCGGGGAGACATATGCCAGCATTTATAAATTGCATCCAAAGGAACATCTGCTCTAAGCTCAAGGCTCCGGGCTTCAGTTTGAGGTGGCTCCTGCGGCAGCATGCGGTTATATTTTTCTCCCGAAGGAATATTACCAAACCACTTATCGGCAAGCTCTTTTACTTTATCCACCTCAATGTTACCTGCTAACACCATAATAGCGTTGACAGGCCGGTAATATTTAAAGAAGAATTTTTTTACATCTTTTAAACTTGCATTTTCAATATGCGAGAGTTCTTTGCCGATCGTCATCCAACGATAAGGATGTTGCCTGTATGCCAGCTCCCTCATTTTATGCCAGGCATCACCATAGGGTTTATTAAGATAATGTTCCTTAAATTCTTCCACCACTACTTTCCGTTGCACTTCCAAACTTTTTTCACCAAAAGCAAGGGATAACATGCGATCACTTTCTAACCAGAAGGCTGTTTCCAGGTTTTCGGCGGGCACCTGCAAATAATAATTGGTCAGGTCATTGGTGGTATAGGCATTGTTTTCGCCACCGGCCATTTGCAGGGGTTCATCATAATTTGGAATATTGACCGATCCGCCAAACATCAGGTGCTCAAACAAATGAGCAAAGCCTGTCCGTTCCGGATCCTCATCTCTTGCACCTACATCGTACATGATATTCATGACCGCCATGGGCGTTGATTCATCCTGGTGCACAATAACCCGAAGGCCATTAGACAATGTAAATCTTTCAAATTTTATCATAGTGTGTTAACAGCGGTTAATTAATAAAGTTCAGCCCATTCTTTTAAAATGGTTTGCAAAAATATTGAACTAAAGGGAGAAATCGGGATGAAAGAAAAATACATGAAAATCTGTTATTGATACTTTGTGAATTCCTTTTTAATTTCCTTTTTCCCCTTGTATACGGAGATGAAATTCCGGAAATAATGACTGAGCAAAAGATTTTTTTTAAAAGGAAAGAGTACTCTTCTATAAAGAAGGATAGCAAGAGCCTGTTATATTAAACATGCAAGGTCTACAAGACTATAATCCAATAAATAAATAATAGAAAAAATATTTATGTTTTATAAAATGCTTTTAACCTTCATTTCAATTTCGATCAACCCGCCATCCCGGCGCAGGATAAGCTTAACTTTTGAGTTGGGTGCAAGCAATGCTGTTTTATATTTATTAAAATTTTGAGAGAAATCGTTATTGACTGCCACCAGTATATCTCCTTCCTTAATACCTGCCACTTCAGCCGGAGAACCTTTTACCACACTGCCCAATTCAATTTGACCGTTCACCAGGTACAATTCAATACCTGAATATGAATAATCAAAAGGATCTCTAAAATGGGTATTGGGTAAGAGATGAATTTCCCGGCGGGGGTAATTGAATACGACATTAAAGCGCCTCAAAATGTCATTGCCAATCAATCCGCCCAGGTAGGGGTAAGATGTAACATTATAAGTGTCTTCAAATATATAAGTGGGAATATTTCTAAACCGATAGGGTCCTATTTTCAGTTCCTTTACAATGGTTAAGTTCATGCTGATCTTGCCACCAATTCCCTCACCATCTTTTGGCCAGTACTTCCGCTTTTTTCTCATTAATGCACTGTCTTCAGCAAAATCCTTTGAAAGCATCAGGCAAACACCCGCGCCAATATCATGAAGGAAGCGCATATTATAGGTGTTCTCATCTCTGATACGGGCATATTGAACAGGTAAAGTACTGATGATAGGCTTGAACATATATCCTCCTTTGGGATAACGGATCGTGCCCTTACTGCAAATGTCTAATTTAAGGCTATCGTAATCGATTTTAATAATATACCGGCTCAATAAAGAATAACCTATTATTCCATCTATTTGCTCACCATATACACTGGTCAGTACAGAATAATCATTGACATGGAAATTGAGGCTATCAACCATAAGATTGGGAAAGCGGAGTTTGCGATTATAAAGAAATCCTACTTTTTTTATTCCCGCAATGCCTCTTATGGTTCTGTCAGATGCTTCCGGCACTAAATTAAGATAGGCTACTGTAGATGAATCTAAAGAAATGCCACTACTGCCGGTATCCAGTATAAAATGAAGAGTATCCGGAAAATCATCCAATTGTGCATTTAATATCACCACACCCCCGGTAAGTTGGGCAAAAGAAATCCTGGTCAATAGCCTGGAAACCGGTTCAATAAATTCTTCCTGTGCCCGGGCCAGTAATACAAGATGCAGCAACACTACCACCAATCGTAGCTTAAAACTCTTCATAGGTTAGCAGTTCAATAATTATTTATTAAATCAAAAACAATAGCACACACTTGAAAACCTGGTCCATATTCTAATAAATTTAGGCCAATACAGTACATAAACAAAACCGTACAACCCTTTTCTTGTTATACCCTTGTATTTTTGCTTCCCGGTATGCCCGGTAATTAAATCCTCTGTATGTTGCTAACCGATTTGTTAGAGAAAGCTTCGAAGTTTGAATTTTTATCTGTGGAGGAAGGTGTTTTTCTGTATCACCATGCTCCCCTGACCGATCTTATGTTTGTTGCGGATGAACTTCGAAAAAAACAAGTACCGCATGGTAAGGTTACCTGGCAAATAGACCGGAATGTAAATACAACCAATGTGTGCGTTGCTAATTGCAAGTTTTGTAATTTTTTCCGCATACCCGGTCATGCAGAAGCATATATTACCGATATGCCTGTTTACAGGCAAAAAATAGAAGAAACATTGAAATACGGGGGCGACCAGTTATTATTACAGGGCGGCCACCATCCCGCACTTGGCTTGGAATTTTATGTCAATACTTTTCGCCAGATAAAGCAGGAATTTCCCTCCATAAAATTGCATACGCTGGGACCACCTGAAGTAGCGCATATTACCAAACTGGAAAAAAGTACACATCGTGAAGTGCTGAAGTCTTTAAAGGAGGCCGGTATGGATTCATTGCCGGGTGCCGGTGCGGAGATACTCGTTGACCGTGTGCGCCGCCTGATATCAAAAGGAAAATGTGGCGCACAGGAATGGCTGGATATTATGTATGAAGCCCATCAACAACATATCACTACTTCTGCTACCATGATGTTTGGACATGTGGAAACAATTGAAGAACGTTTTGAACACCTGGTAAAGATCAGAGAAGTGCAAAACCGTAAACCTTCAGAAGCAAAAGGTTTCCTGGCTTTTATTCCCTGGACCTTCCAGGATGTAGATACTTTACTTGCAAAAATTCGTGGTGTGCAAAATTTAACTACAGCAGATGAATATATACGAATGATTGCCCTAAGCCGCATTATGCTGCCTAATATAAAGAACATACAGGCTTCCTGGCTCACCGTAGGCAAACATACCGCACAGATCTGTTTGCATGCGGGGGCAAATGATTTCGGTAGTATTATGATTGAAGAAAATGTGGTAAGTGCTGCAGGTGCACCTCACCGGTTTACTTATAAGACTATACAGGATGCTATTCTTGAAGCCGGCTTCGAACCTCAACTTCGCAATCAGCAATATGACTGGAGAAAAATTCCGGAGAATATTATTGAACAGGTGGTAAACTATTAATTATAAAATCACGAAATAAATTTCCAGGCTACGTGTATGGATTCAAAAAATCAAAAGCATCCAACTACTATATTTCATTGTTTCAGGAAGATTGCACTTGCAGAAGGAATATCTTTCATTGTCTTGCTCCTCATCGCTATGCCTTTAAAATATTTTGGTGATTGGCCGGTTGCCGTTACCATTACCGGCGGACTGCATGGATTGTTATTTGTCGCCTTTGTTATAATGGCTTTTATAGTAAAACTGAAATTTAATAAAGATGCTGGCTGGCTGATTAAATCTTTCATAGCTTCCATTGTGCCATTCGGAACTTTTTGGATGGACCACCATATATGGAAAAAGGAATCAATTGAAATTCTTCATGCCCGTCATGAATCTTAAGTTTTTTCCCTTATATTTTTTAGCGTAATAAACTTTAGCCGCGGTTTATTTAAATAATGCATACATTTCCGTCTCAATCGCCAGTAAATTTAGGTTGGTTACAGGTTGGAGTATTAAACCGGTTACAAAAAATTTACATTCCACCTGCAGAAAGATAGAATTCAGGATATAACAAAATTGAGATTTTCGTATTTTTCAGAAACCATTTTACCCGTTCGGCCTCATTGCCAGGGTGCATACCGGATGCCAATAACAAGAATAAATAGTAATTCGGTAACTTTTTTGAGTGCCAGGTCATGCGAAAGCAATTTCTGGCATCAAAGATGAAGGTAAGGTGCGAATAAAAGATCCACTGCCTGAAAATGACTTGAAAAACTAATCTGATATGCTAAAAATTCTTATCGCAGATGATCATGCCATTGTCCGGAAAGGTTTAAAACAATTGCTATTAGAAGAATATCCCTCTGCAAGCATTGGTGAAGTTTCTGATACAGAAGAATTGATAAACCAGGTAATGAATAAAGGCTGGGATGTTGTTATTTGTGATATGAATATGCCAGGCCGCAGCGGCCTCGATGGACTTACGAATATTAAGCAAATTTCTCCTGAATTACCGGTTTTAATCATGAGTATGTATCCGGAGGATCAATATGCGCTGAGAGTGTTAAAGGCAGGCGCTTCAGGATATCTTCAAAAAGAAAGTATTCATGATGATATTATAAAAGCTATACAAACAGTACAGCTTGGTAAAAAATTTATTACTCCTACTATCGCCGAAAAGCTGGCTGATGCCTACCAAAATAATAACAATAAACAACCGCACGATTTACTTTCTGACAGGGAATTTGATGTCTTTAAATTAATTGCTGCCGGCAAAACCGTAACGGATATCGCCACCCGGCTATCTCTTAGCACTACTACGGTAAGCACCTACCGGTCAAGGGTTTTAGAAAAAATGAACATAAAATCTAATGCAGAATTAACCCGGTATGCACTTGAAAATAAACTTATTTAATAATATATATTGGCATTAATTGTAGTATAAAAACTACATTATTTCAAAAAAACAGGCTACATATAACACCGGGATGAAAGGCTATTTTGCAATCCAGCGTGAGAGTGAATTCCAACCTTTTTGCGCCTTTTATTATATGCTTAGGATATTAATTGCAGATGATCACCCGGTGGTTATGCAAGCACTAAAAAAAATGCTTTGGGAAGAGTTCCCGGGAGTTTTGGTTGAAGAAGCAACAGATACTCAAACTCTTCTTGCCAAAGTTTCAGGTGAAAGCTGGCACCTCGTCATCTCTGATCTGGCTATGCCGGGTGGAGGTGGTGTTTTAGCACTCCAAAAAATTAAATCCGCAAAAAAACAATTACCTGTTATAATACTCAGCACTCACCCTGCGGATCAATACGCAACACGCATTATGAAAGCCGGGGCGGATGATTTCATTTGTAAAGACACCTTGCCCATAGGGTTGATTAAATCTGTACGCCGGATTTTGGGTACAGAACAAACTCCACGTCAGTATTAATTCGATTCAAAACCTGGTCAGATTGAAGTGATTTTTGTAAAACTTGAAATCGCTTTACCGGGAGTTCACGGATATATCAAACCGTATTTCCTGGTTAACTTTTTATCTTCTTTAATCAGTTTATCCTTTTGCTGCCCTAAAAAACAGGTAAGATTATAAATAGAAAACACTATTTTACTTTGGTTATCCTGAATTTGATGAACATTCAAATTTTTCCGGGTAAAAATTGAGCCTTGCCGGTATAGAAAGTTGAACATCCGGATATATTTATTTTGAGCAAACAATCACATGGCTATTCTATTCCTGATATTATTTTCAATTATTCTAATCCTGTTCACCATAATTACTTACAGGATACATACTATCGGAAAAACAAATAATCATGCAGAAAATACAGGTCAAATTATTGAGAAAGCAAGTTACATTCAGTCGTGGATTTATACGGCCATTATATTTTCGGTGACAGGAATAATTGCCAGTATTTACTTTATGGTAAGAGGAACGCTGTGGGAAGGCCATTTAACAGAGTGGATGAATATAGTGGTACGGGTCATGCATATCACGTTTGGTATTGCATGGATAGGCGCATCTTTTTATTTTGTTTTTCTTGAAAATGCATTGAACCGGAAGGATAACATCCGCGATGAAATAGCAGGAGATCTATGGGCTGTGCACGGCGGAGGTTTTTATTACCTTGAAAAATACAAGGTGGCACCAAAAGAAATTCCAAAAAATCTGCACTGGTTTAAGTACGAAGCATATTTCACCTGGATTTCCGGGTTAGGATTGATTTTCATCATTTATTATTTTAATGCATCCGCCACACTTATTGATCCGGACGTGATGAAACTAACAGTGGCCGCTGCAGTTGGCATCAGCCTCGGCTCCTTTATTGTAGCCTGGATTGTATACGACTGGTTGTGCAAATCAGCCCTGGCATCAAAGAACCTCGTCTTCACACTCACGGGGATCATACTGTTAACCGGGTTTGCTTTTTTTTATAGCCAGGTCTTCAGTGGCCGGGCGGCTTTTATCCATTTCGGAGCCATGCTTGGTAGCATTATGGTGGCTAATGTGTTTTTTGTCATCATACCCTCTCAAAAGGCAATGGTGAACGCAGCAAGTAAAGGGTTGTTGCCCGATCCGGTCAAAGGGAAAAATGCACTTTTCCGCTCTATTCATAATAACTATTTTACGTTGCCGGTTTTATTTGTCATGGTTAGCAATCATTTTCCCGGCACATTTGGAAATAAATATCAGTGGATCGTTCTGGCCATTATATCTGTATCAAGTGCCGGCATCAAGCATTGGCTCAACCTTAGAGAAAGAGGGCAACTATCAGTATGGGTGTTGCCAGTTTCAGTTTTATTGCTATTATCAGCAGCTTATATAACTGCTCCAAAGATTTCTAATGAAGAATGCAAGGAAATAAGTTTTGCCAGGGTGAATGAAATCATTACGCAACGCTGTATAAGTTGTCATTCTTCCCGTCCAACAGATGACGTAAATATGGTACCACCTAATGGCGTAATTTATGACACACCGGATGATATTATAAAGAGGAAAGATCTTATAATGCAACGGGTAGTAGTTACCCATAACATGCCGCAAAACAACAAAACAAATATGACGCTGGAAGAACGGGATATTATCAGGTGTTGGATTGAGCAGGGCGCCACTAATAAATAATTAATCGTAACGCCAGCTTCTTTCGAAGTTATAGCTTCCATTATCCCCCTGAAAACGGTCTTTATTTAATTAACTTTAATCTAATTAATAAATTCATTTTGATCCGGTTTATTCTGAATGAAAAAATGATCTGCACTGACCTGCCTCCCGGTATGGTATTGCTCGATTTTATTCGCTATCACCAGCATTTGATGGGTACCAAGATAGGGTGCAGGGAAGGAGATTGCGGAGCTTGCACCGTCCTGATTGGTGAAATAAAAAATGGCGAACTGCATTATTTGTCTATGACAAGTTGCCTGGTACCCCTGGGAAATGTTCAAAATAAACATATTGTCACCATTGAAGGCGTTAATCTGCCGGCCATTGCAAAAAATGCACCTGTCCTGAATCCTATACAACAGGCAATAGCAGATGAAGGTGCCACACAATGCGGTTTTTGCACGCCGGGATTTGCAATATCCCTTGCCGGATTTTGTTTAGGCAATAAAGAAGCTACAAAAGAAAATGCAATTGCAGCAGTAGATGGCAATATCTGTCGCTGCACCGGGTATAAATCTATTGAACGGGCTGCAGGAAAAGTGGCTGAACTAATGAAAGAAAGAAATGGAGCAGAGGCCACGCAATTTGTAGCTAAGAAAAAAATTCTTCCGGATTATTTTGCTTCTATAAAAAAGAAAATGATCAGTTTGGAAAATGGTCAGCTTTCAGTTCACCCTTCATCGCTTACGCTCCGCATGGCAGGCGGTGGCACAGATCTGTATGTACAACAACCGGAAGACCTAAAAAATGCTACCATGCATTTCCTTTTTGATAACCCCGGACTAAAAGGTATTGCTATTGAGGGTAATAAAGTTAATATAGGAGCTTCTGCAACGGTTACTGATCTGAAGGATTCTCCCGTTTTCAATAATATATTCCCATCCTTCCGGCACTATGCCAGGCTGATCTCTTCCACGCCTATACGCAATATGGCAACCCTTGCCGGAAATTTTATTAATGCATCCCCGATCGGCGATTTTACTATTTTCTTTTTGGCCCTGGACGCTCAGCTAATATTGAGCGATGGTCAATCAAAAAGACAAATGCCATTAAGAAAATTATATAAAAGCTATAAAACACTGAATAAAAAACCTGAAGAGTTTATAGAAAGGATATGGTTTCTCTTACCAGCCGAAAATAGTTTTTTTCATTTTGAAAAGGTAAGCAAACGTACTCACCTGGATATTGCTTCAGTTAATTCGGCCCTTAGTTTAATAATAAACGGAAACATAATAGAAAGTGGAAGTATCTCCGCCGGCGGAGTGGGTCCTGTACCTATGCATTTGGAAAAGACATCAGCATTTTTAAGAGATAAAATAATTTCAGATTTATTCATTAGTGAATTGATAAATATAGCACAATCGGAAATTTCACCTATAAGCGATGCAAGAGGCTGCCAAGAATATAAACGATTATTATTGGCTCAATTAATTAAAGCACATTTTATAACATTACAGGAAAGTAAAATTAATCACCAGGATAAACTTTAAATAAATTGAATCCAGCGTATTTAAAAGAAGCAGGTAATAAACTCCCGGATGGGGGAGGTAATATGGATTCGTATGGGCATGTACGCGGAGAATCAGTTTATCTCGACGATATCCCATTGCAAGCCGGAACTTTGTTTGCTTCCGTATTGGATTCACCTGTTGCGCATGGAAGAATAAAATTGTTGAATACGCATGAAGCCGAAGCGATGCCGGGAATCATAAGAATTTTTACTGCCCGCGATATTCCCGGCGAAAACCAGATCGGTGGTATTGTTCCTGATGAGCAGCTTCTGGCTTCTGACCTGGTTCATTTTTGCGGAATGCCTGTGGCCCTGGTGGTAGGAGAAACAGAAGAATTAGCCAGGGCGGCTCTTAAAAAAATAATATTAGAAATTGAACCATTACCAGTTATTACCGACCCCAGGGAAGCTAAAGAAAAAGGCGAATTGATCATTCCTCCCCGCACATTTTCTATTGGCAATACGGATGTTGCCTGGCAACAATGTGACCATATTTTTGAAGGTCAAACCACAACAAACGGGCAGGAACATTTATATATTGAAACCCAGGGTGCTTATTCTCTGCCTGGTGAAAATGGAGTTATAAAGATCTATTCCTCTACGCAAGGTCCTACAGCTGTGCAACGCACGGCAGCCAGGGTGATTGGTTTGTCCATGCATAATATAGAAGTAGATGTAACAAGGCTGGGAGGTGGATTTGGAGGCAAGGAAGACCAGGCCACTACCTGGGCCGTTCTTTGTGCTCTGGCTACTTATTATTTAAAAAAGCCAGTAAAATATTCATTGCACAGGATGGAAGATATGCGAATGACTGGCAAACGCCATCCTTATTCATCTGATTTTAAAATCGGGTTATCTAATGATTTAAAGATCCTGGCGTATGAAGCTACCTTTTTCCAAAACGCTGGCGCCGCGGCAGATCTTTCACCAGCAGTAATGGAAAGAACCTTGTTTCACTGTACCAATACTTATTTCATTCCAAATGTAAAAGCTACTGCGTATTGTTGCAGAACCAACCTGCCACCCAACACCGCCTTTCGGGGTTTTGGAGGGCCGCAGGGAATGTTTGTTATCGAGGCCGCTATTGAAAAAGCGGCCGGAGTATTGGGTATACGGGCATGGGAAATTCAACAAAAAAATTTATTGGAAACAGGCGATGAATTTCCTTACGGACAAAAATGTGTAAGCGAAGCCGCTGAATGCTGGAATAAGGCTGATGAATTATTTGAAATAAATAAGATACAGCAATCGATTGACGATTTTAATCGCTCCAGCACTTACTATAAAAAAGGAATGGCCTTAATGCCCATTTGTTTTGGAATTTCTTTTACTAAAACGCTGATGAACCAGGCGAGAGCCTTGGTTCATGTATATACGGATGGTAGTATAGGCATAAGTACAGGAGCAGTTGAAATGGGGCAAGGCGTTAATGCAAAAATCAGGCAGGTAGCTGCAACCATATTTTCCGTAGATCCCGATAAAATAAAAATAGCCAGCACAAATACTTATCGTATCGCCAATACTTCTCCCTCTGCGGCAAGTGCCACCGCAGATTTGAATGGGAAAGCAACAGAACTGGCCTGCAATGAAATATTGCGCAGGATAAAACATGTGGCGGCGGATGAATTAAGTATAACTCCTGATCTGATTGAAGTGAAGAATGAATGGGTTTATCTTAATGGCAACAAAACAGAATGGAATTGGGAAAAAATAGTGATGAAAGCATTCACACGTCTTGTTAGTCTTTCAGAACATTCGCATTATACACCACCGGGAATTCATTTTAATACTGAAAGGGAAAAAGGACATCCATTTGCTTACCATGTATTTGGCACTTCAATCATTACAGTAACGATCGATTGTCTTCGCGGCATTTATGAAATAGATGCGGTGAAAGTGGTTCATGATGCCGGTAATAGTATGAATCAGATAGTGGATATGGGGCAGTGCGAGGGTGGCATTGTACAGGGAATTGGTTGGATGACCCTGGAAGAAATTATTTACGATAAAGAAGGAAAACTAAAGTCGGATGCATTATCTACTTATAAAGTGCCGGATATTTATTCAATTCCCGGGGAAATGGAAATTTATTTCTTAGAAACAAAAAAAGATAACCTGGCCATTCTTCGTTCCAAAGCCGTAGGGGAACCCCCGTTAATGTATGGCATTGGTGCCTGGTTTGCATTGCGCAATGCTATGAAGGCTTTTAATCACTTATCGGATATTCCTTTTGATGCACCTATGACACCAGAAAAAGTGTTGATGAATTTATATCCTCAAAAATTCATGCCTTCCGGCCATTACCAGGAAAACCATATTCCGAATGTGGTGGACCAAATTAATAATGATGAAGCACTTGTTGTGAAAAATCGGAAATCCTGAATAGTTTTTCCCAAAAGCCACTTTTTATAAAGAATAATTAAGCATTTATATGCGGCTTTAATGCCCGGGCGCAATAAATAATAGCACATATAATAAATACCAACGTTTGTGCAAAACAGTATTTATACAATCCCTGATATGTTAATTAAAAAGCAGGTTTCTCACTATATATTTCCTCCTGGTATAAGGCGCCCAGTAGCCTTGTAAGTGTATTGTTTATATTAATATGAATACAATAATTTACAAGTCGTTTTTCCGTTATAGATCATTCATACACTATAAAGTATATTTGAAAAGCTTAATATTGTTGAACAAAATAGCAATTCCTTCTTGAAAACCCCTTTTATGCCTACCAGTAAAACTGGTTTATACCAGCCTACCCGGTTTACATTAATATCAATTGCGATTGCAATATCCCTCTCAATGATTGTTTTGGCCGGGTGGATCTTCGGTTTGGATGCATTAAAAACTGTATTTCCTGCCGGACCCCAGATGATGTTTAATACGGCTTTGGTCATACTATTTTCAGGCATTTCTCTTTTGTTATTTACTATTTTCAATAATAAACTACCGGCTCTCTTATTGGGTATCCTGGTTTTTCTGTTAGGCAGCATTTCTTTGAGTGAATATCTTTTTTCATGGAATGCCGGCATTGATGAATTATTTATAAATGATTTTAAAACCGCTACTGGAAAATATCCGGGAAGAATGTCACCCATTACGGCAACTGCCGCTGTATTGACGGGGATTTCATTATTGACTTATGCAAAAAAGAAGACTATTGGCCTTCGTGTATCAGAATTTGCCGCTATAGGAGTTCTGTTAATTTCATTTACCAGTCTTATTGGTTATCTCTATGGCAGCAGCCATCTTTACCAGATAGGACAATTTACTTCTACCGCCATTAACACGGCCCTGGCCTTGCTTTTTATATCGCTGGCTATTCTTACATCGAGGCCTGCAGAAGGCTTTATTGCTGCATTCAATAAAAAAACTAATGCCGCCCGTATCGGTTCCCGTGAAGTTCCGGTATTGATCCTGGTAACTGTTTTGGTGGGCTGGCTTCAATTACAACTTCAGGAAGCCGGTTTATTTGATCCCAAGTTTGGCGTATCTGTGATGATCATCACGTTTGCTATTACGTTCTTTTTTATAACCTGGTCAGGAACAAAAAGATTGAATCGCCTGGAATATGAACGAAAAAATGCGGAACTAAAAATATTAAATAATGAAAAACGGTTTCGCCAGGCCTTTGGATACCTGGGGGATAATGTTTGGGAACATGATTTTGTAACGGGTAAAACTAAGTTTGCTGCTACCATCAATGAATTGTTGGGATATGCAAATAGTGAGATTTCAGATAATGTGAAGCTATGGTGGAATAGTACACATCCGGATGATCACTGGATGCTGGAAGACATTGACAAAAAATATCGAACAGGCACTATCAGCAGTCATAATTCAGAATATAGGATAATTCATAAAGATGGATCACTTAAATGGGTGCTGGACCGCGGGGTTGTTATAGAAAAGGATATAAAAGGAAATCCCTTAAAAATCATTGGCACCCATACTGACATCACACCAAGAAGAAAGTATGAACTCGCATTAAAAAATGTTAATGAAACTTTAGAAAAAAGAACAACTGATCTTATATCATCTAATAAGGAGCTGGAACAATTTGCATATATAGCCAGTCATGATCTGCAAGAACCATTAAGAATGGTGAGCAGCTTTTTGCAACTTTTGAAAAAGAAATACGACAACCAGCTGGATGAAACAGCTGGTAAATACATTCATATAGCAGTGGATGGTGCAGACAGGATGAAAATACTGATTAGTGACCTGCTGAACTTTTCACGAATCAGTACCAACAAAGAAGCATTCATTCCGGTTGATTTAAATGAATCAATAAAAAATGTTCTGCGTTCGTACCAGCATTTGATAGCAGAAGCAAATGCTATAATCCACACCGATCAACTTCCAGTAGTAACCGGTAACGCATCCCAAATGGAACAGTTGTTTCAAAACCTGGTTGGAAATGCACTCAAATACAGAAGCAGCGAGCCCCCGCAAATTAAAATATCATCCCTGGAAAATGAAAAGGATTGGACATTTCACATAAAGGACAATGGCATTGGGTTGAACAAAAACTATGCAGAAAAAATTTTTGAGATTTTTCAACGATTGCATACAAAAAGTGAATATAGCGGTACGGGAATTGGACTTGCTATTTGCAAAAAAATTGTGGAAAGACATGGCGGGCAAATTGGCGTGGATTCAACGCCCGGAAAAGGCAGCCAGTTCTTTTTCACCCTTCCAAAAAAAGTAACACAATTTCAAATATGAGGCCTGTAAATATTTTAATGGTAGAAGATAATGAGGGAGACGTTATATTAACAAAAGAAGCATTGATCCAGGCCAAAGTATGGAATCATATTTCTGTAGCTAAGGATGGGGAAGAAGCCATTGACTTTTTATTTCGAAAAGGAAATTTTTCGAATGCACTTATTCCTGATTTAATATTACTTGATATTAATATTCCGAAAATAAATGGGCTGGAAGTACTAAAGATCATAAAAGCAGATCCGCAAATAAAAAGAATCCCTGTTGTGATACTTACTTCTTCCGCTGCTAAAAGAGATATAGCAGAGGCTTACAGTAATTATGTTAACTTTTATATGACCAAACCGATTGGTTTTGAAAAATTACTGGATGTAATAAACAACATGGAGAATTTCTGGTTGAGTATTGTAAAGCTCCCGGACATTGAAAAGGTTTAAATAGATCTGATGAAAAAAATTAACCAATTACTGATTATTGAAGATGATGCTTCTGACCAGTATCTGCTGAGGGAAAGTCTTGATCACATGCAGTTGCAGATCGAAGAAATCATTGTGGCCGAAAAAATGCAGCAGATTCTCAGTCTGCCTTCATATGCAAACCCTGATCTCATTTTCCTGGATCTCAACCTTCCGGATAGTAAGGGACTTGAAACATTTTTAACGGTAAAAAATAAACTGCCCGATGCTGCCATTATTGTAATGAGTGGTGTAGATGATACAGATATAGCTCTCCAGGCCATACAAGCCGGCGCCCAGGAATTCATTGTGAAGGGTGAGTGGGATGAAAAATTTTTTGCTAAAGCGATCAGTTATAGTATTGAGCGAAAAAAAGTACAGCTAAAACTGGAAGAAAGTGAAGAGCGTAACCGGTCGCTGGTAGAAAATGCTCCCGAAGCATTGGTGGTAATGGATATCGAAAAAAGAAAGTTCATAAGCGTAAGCGAAAGCGCTACCCGACTTTTTAAAATGACAAAGGAAGAGCTTTTAAAAACAGGAGTGGTAGAATTGAGTCCTGAATACCAGTCTGACGGCACCTTGTCGGCGGTGAGTGCCTTGCAGCACCTTAATATTGCTATAGAAGGAGGCAAGCCGGTATTTGGGTGGACACATATAGACAGTGAAGGCAATGAAATACCCTGCGAAGTGAGGTTGGTGCGTTTGCCCTCAGACCACCAGGTTCTCATAAGGGGAAGTATTATTGATATTACCGAAAGGAAGAAAAAAGAAGATGAGCTGCGCCGCTTGCAGGAAAGTAATATTACTCTTATTAACAGCGTGGATGGTATTGTTTGGGAGGCCGATCCAAAAACGTTTAAGTTCAGTTTTGTAAGTCAGCAGGCTGAAAGATTACTGGGTTATCCTCTTGAAAGCTGGCTAAACCAACCCTCTTTTTGGGCTGACCATATACATGAAGATGACCGCAATTGGGCTGTAGATTTTTGTGCAAAAAGTACTTTTGAAAAAATACCGCATGAGTTTGAATACCGCATGATAACCAGCGGCGGTAAAATAATCTGGTTACGTGATATCATTTCTGTTGAGGTTATAAATGATGAGCCTGTTAAATTAAGGGGTATCATGATCGACATAACCGAACGTAAGAAATCGGAGGAACTTTTAAAACAATCCTATGCTGATCTCAGGAGGCTTAGAGCTCACCAGGAGCAAGTTCGGGAAGAGGAGCGAATTTCAATTGCCCGCGAAATTCATGACGAACTGGGTCAGCAGTTAGCTATTATAAAAATGGATATTGACTGGTTAAACAGGGAGATTACGGACAAAAAAGAAAATGTTCAGAAAAAATTAAATGCAATGCTGGGCATCATTTATAATACGGTAAAATCGGTAAGAAAAATTTCATCAGAGTTAAGACCCACAGCGCTTGACGACCTGGGCCTGTTTTCTGCATTAGAATGGCATTGCCATGAATTTGAAGAAAGGTCCGGGATCAAAACAAAATTTTCATCGGAAACAAAAGAAATAAAGCTTCCTGATAAAATTGCAACGGGTTTATTCAGGATATTCCAGGAAAGCCTCACCAATATTTCACGTCACGCTAATGCTACTCTTATAGAAGTTTCATTGAAAATGGAAAAAGATTTTCTGAGTCTTTCCATAACCGATAATGGTAAGGGATTTGAACTGAATTGTAATGAAAATAAAAGGACTTTGGGAATCTTGGGCATGCGGGAGAGAACAACTATTATGGATGGGAAATATAATATTAATAGTTCCCCGGGTAAAGGAACCCAGGTGGAAGTAAAGATTCCTGTGGACAAAATGTAAAATGACTTTCGAAATAATTTTATTTTACATAGGGAGAAGCCTGCAACCCTAAAACGTCAAAACAATTTTTCCAACTGTTCTCCCGCTGCTGATTTGCTCATGCGCTTCCTTCATTTTCTCAAAGGGGTAAACCCGGAAAATCTGAGATTTGATTATTCCTTTGTCAAGAAGATCAGCAATTTGTTTCATATCATTTCCCTCCGACTGTACAAGGATGCGGTAACAATGTACTCCCGTATCATTTATTTTTTTAAGCTTCTCTTCACTAACTCCTGCCGGGAGAAAAATAACCGTTCCTCCCTTCCTGGTAACAGCCGCAGATGATAAAATTGTAGCATCCCCCAAAGCGTCTAAAACAAAATCAAAATCCTGCCCTTCATCTTCCAACCGCTGTGTAACATAGTTTATGTGCAGATGAGCTCCCAAACTCAATACAAAATCCTTATTAGCTGCTGAAGAAGTTCCCGCTACCCATGCTCCAAGATGCCGGGCAATTTGTACGGCATAGTGACCCACGCCTCCTGCCGCAGCATGTATTAAAATCTTTTGTCCCTTTTGAACTTTTGCATGGGTGACCATGGCCTGCCAGGCAGTAAGAGCAGCCAGAGTAGCAGCAGCTGCTTCCTCATGTGAAATTCGCAAAGGCTTTAAGGCCAGGTGTGTTGCTGGTGCAGCTACATATTCTGCATAAGCTTTTCCATGACCAGGAAAGTTGATCATTCCAAATACTTCATCTCCTTTTTTAAATTGTGTGACAGAGGGTCCGGTTTCTGCAATAATACCAGAAACATCCCAGCCCAAAATAATAGAAGCGTTATTAGTTTTTAGGTCGTCATACAAGCTTTTACCCATCTTTGTTTTAATATCAACCGGGTTGATACTTATTGCTTTTACTTTAATCAATACTTCATCAGGCAGTAAGACTGGTACAGGAATATCAGTAAGGTAAAGATTTTCACTTCCACCCGCTGTTTGTAATAGTATTGCTTTCATTTTCTTTTGTTTTCCAACAGGGACTATTATTACTCTTTCATCCGCTTAAAATTTTCAATCCTGAACCTGTCATTACAAATTTCCTTATTATGCATTATTCAAATAAACGAATGGATTTCCTTTTTGTAAACAACCAATAAAGAAATAAGTTTATATCCCATATAGGTTATGAAAAATATAGCTACCTGGAAACTGATAGATAGTAGTCTTCAAAACGGGATCAACGTTATCCTTATCTATGTGCTGGAAAGTAAGGGGAGCAGCCCGGGAAGACAAGGATTTTTTATGGCTATCAATGCTGAAGGCGCCATGGAAGGCTCAATCGGCGGGGGTATCATGGAACATAAGTTTGCAGAAATGGCAAAAGAAAAACTTTCAAATTTTAATGTTGAGAGCGGTGTTGCCAATATTCATAAGCAACTCCATAATAAAACAGCTCCAAGAAACCAGAGTGGTATGATCTGTTCCGGAGAACAAACCATTTTAATATACCAAATACAAGCAGGAGATAAATCAACCATTCAAAAGCTCATTGCCTCTTTAGAACAAAATAAAAATGGAACCCTGCATCTTTTTGCAGGAGGGTTAAACTTTTCTGATGCCATTCCCCCACAGGATTTTTATTTTCACATGCACTCAGAAAATGACTGGGAGTATATAGAAAAAACCGGGTATAAAAATTTTCTTTTTATTATTGGCGGAGGACATTGTGCACTGGCGCTTTCCGGCGTGATGCAGTTTTTGGATTTTTATATACGGGTTTATGACGACAGAAATAATCTGAGGACAATGGTGGATAGCAAGTTTGCTCATGAAAAACATTTCATCGGAGATTATTCAGAGCTCAATACCTTAATTACACCAGGCGAAAATCATTTTGTAGTCATAATGACACAAGGATATCGTAGCGACGATATTGCCATCCGGGCCCTGGTTGGTAAAAAATTTAAATATATTGGTGTACTGGGGAGCAACTATAAGATTCAAAAAATGCTTGATGAATACAAAAAAGAAAGTTTTGGCGCAGGTTGGTTAAAATACATCCAGGCTCCTGCAGGTCTTACCATTAAAAGCCAGACACCGGAAGAAATAGCCATTAGCATAGCAGCTGAAATTATTACAATAAAAAATCAATAGCCGCATAGTTTTTGTTTAAATTCTGTTGGTTTGCCGGAACCATCGCTATTTATTACCTTGAAAGAACAAATACAACCTAATGATTTTCGTCTATATTTTTGCTGCCCTTATTATTGGTATTCTGCTGGCAGCTGCCTTTATGCCGGCAAAATATACTATTTCACAATCTATAGTGATAAATAAAAGGGCAGAGGAAGTTATGAACCGGATCGCCAACCTGAATGATTATGCCCGCTGGAATCCCTGGCAACAGTCTGATCCCACCTCTATAAAGACAATTACGGGCACTGCTGGCAGCCCTGGGCATAAATATGCCTGGGAAGGAAAAAAAGTAGGTAAGGGGAGCCTGACATTAATTGAAATGAATAATCAGGAAATTCTTTTTGACCTTGAATTTCTGAAACCATGGAAAACTAAAGCAAAAGATAACTGGCGTTTTGATACTATTAACGACAATGAAACCAGGGTAAGCTGGCAAAATAATGGTGAATTGCCCTGGCCCGTTGCCAGGTTAATGGGCCCCATGCTTAATAAGAATTTAAATCACCAATTTAGAACGGGTCTCATCAATTTAAAAAATTTATCAGAAGCCTGAGCTGATTCTAAACATTCTGTTAATGATGTTGTTCTTTTTATAATTATTGTTTTATTTACCAGCAACCCATTAAATTGAATACCCTGTCAAAATAAAAAAGAAAAGAATGAAGTTATTCTCGTTTTCGGTTGTCCTACTTTTTTTTACGGCTTGTACCGTCAGTAAGAATCCCATGCGTAAAGAAGTTCGTTTATTGCAAAAGGGCGTGATTACAGAGGATACCAGCTATGTTTACGGTTTACCTTATGAAAAAGGAAAATCATACAGAATGGTGCAGGGATATTTTAGTTCTTTCACGCACAAAGAGCGGGCAGCTCTTGATTTTAAAATGAAAAGAGGAACCAAGATCTGTGCGGCCCGGGAGGGAGTGGTAGTAAGAGTAAAAGAAGATGGTGACCGGGGCGGATTAAAAAGGAAATACAGGCCTTATGGAAATTATGTGATAATACAGCATGCCGATAGTTCAAGGGCCGGTTACTGGCATTTGAAAAAAAACGGCGTATTGGTCAATGTGGGTGATCGCATAAAAAAAGGACAGGCAATTGCTATTAGCGGTAAAACAGGTTATTCTTTTATGCCTCATTTGCATTTTTTAGTGTGGTCTACTGATTCTAAAAGACAATGGCGCCAGGTAGCTACCCGCTTTCAAACATCGAAAGGGAAAAAATACCTGCGCCCTTTAAAAAAATATAAAAACGTAATGCCTCCCCTGGATTCCTATTTGGAAAGTTCAGCATCTCAATAGATCATTAAAACCAGCAGGCTTTTACTTTCAATATATCCGGCGAATAAAATTAATTTGTCTTTACAGGAAATATATCACCAGTTTGAAGAAGGTATGAAGAATACCAGCTGGCTGGAATATATAGCTGTTTTTGCAGGCATTGCCAGTGTGTGGTTCAGCCGGATGGAAAATATCCTGGTTTACCCGGTTGGGTTGGTCAACACGATCATCTATATTTATCTCAGCTTTAAATACCACTTGCTGGGCGAAGCCTCCGTTAACCTGTACTATACTGTAATGAGTATATATGGTTGGATATTGTGGACACGAAAAAACCAGGAACAACAACCCACATTGATCATTACAAGTTCCTCCCGGAAAGACTGGCAAAAGCAGCTTTTATTCTTTTCTTTTTTTTATATAAGTATATTCATTTCACTTGCTTACCTGAAAAAAGAATTTGCACCCGGTGCCATTCCCTGGGCCGATGCACTGGCTTCGGCAACGGCATTCACGGGCATGTGGCTGATGGCCCGCAAAAAAGTAGAAAGCTGGTATTGGTGGATTGCAACCAATATCGCTTCCATACCATTGTATTTTGTAAAAGGACTTGTGTTCACCAGTGTGTACTACCTGGTGTTATTAGTATTTGCCTTCTGGGGGTTAGCTGAATGGAGAAGAAAGGCCAAAATAAAATAACATAGAAATTTGAAAAAGGGGCTTGTTTTTGGGAAGTTTATGCCACTTCATATCGGTCATCAAAAGCTGATTGAATTTGGTTTAAAACATTGTGACCGCCTCCATATTATCCTCTGTCATACAATAAATGAGCCTATCCATGGAATGATTCGAAAAGAATGGCTTATACAATCTGTTAGAAAATACAAAAACATTTCTGTTGCGTCCTTTCTTTATAATTCAAATGATCTCCCAAATACTTCTGTTTCTTCAAGGTATGCCTCTGAGCTATGGGCAAAAGCTTTTAAAGTCCTTGTACCAGATGTAGAAATAGTTTTTACTTCCGAAAACTATGGCAAGTACCTGGCAGAATATATGGGGATTGAACATCACATTTTTGATAAAGAAAGAACTTTTATTCCTGTTTCGGCAACAGTTATACGAAAGAATCCTTTCTATTATTGGACCTTTATTGCAGAAGCTGCAAAACCATGGTTCGTCAAAAAAATTGCATTAGTTGGTTCTGAATCTACAGGTAAATCCATACTGGCGGAAAGGCATGCTAATTACTTTAATACAGAATTTGTTCCTGAAATGGCAAGGGAAATAATTGAGAAAACATATAATTGCAATTTTGATGATTTGCTTAAAATTGCAGAGCTGCATGCACAGACAATTGTTAACAAAACAACAACTGCCAATAAACTATTATTTGTTGATACCGATCTTAATCTTACCAAATCTTACTCACAATTCTTGTTTCATAAAGACCTAATTGTTGATCCCTGGATTGAAAATGTAAATAGGTTTGATCTGTATATTTTTTTGGAACCAGACTGTGCGTTTATTCAAGATGGCACAAGGCTTTCCCTTAGAGATCGAAACGAATTAAATATTCATCATAAAACATTTTATGAAATTGCCGGGGTCTCTATGTTCTCCATTAGTGGAAATTGGGAAGAGCGATTTAAAAAAGCTGTACTATTAATTGAACAAACTTATTTCATTACAAAAGCGCCGCCCATTACCTGGCGACGCTTTTAATTTTCCATTCAAATGTTTTGTTAACTTACTTTGATCTCCTGGTTACTGACCTCTTTGCCGGCAATGACCGGTAAACTAACCTGCAAAACCCCATCCTCATACTTCGCAGAGATTTTGCTGATGTCAATGTTTTCATCGAGGGCAAAGGTTCTTTCAAATCCACCCCGGCTGTACTCCCGCTGCACCCATTCAAACCTCGGAAAACCCTCGGGCGGAGTATAGGAAACAGTGAGTTCTCTTCCCTTTACACCCAGGTTAAAGTTTTCTTTGATGCGGCCGGGAGCAAATACCAGCATTTCAAAGCTGCTGTCTGTTTTATACACGTTTACAGCGGCTCTTTGCAGTGAACGGTTAAACAGGTGCCGGTTCCTGTTTCCGGAATAATTGCCTTTTGCGGCACATGACTGATTGTAGTTCATGTCTTTGTTTTTTTATATGAAAAAATAAGATTACAAAAGAAATAACAATACAGGAATTAAAATGTTTTTAGGTGCTTCATAAAGGAGAACCTGGCAACCATGTATATTGCATTATATGCTGAAAAAGATCGTCATCCTGGGCCCCGAAAGCACCGGCAAAAGCAACTTGTGCCAGCAACTGGCCGACCAATATAATACTTTATGGTGTCCTGAATATGCCAGGAAATATCTATTAAAGAATGGAACCAATTATAATTATGATGACCTGCTTCATATTGCAAAAGGCCAGCTGAAACTGGAAGATGAATATGCTCAATCGTTGATCGGTCGTTTAGATTCGCATTCGCCGGGCCCATTGGGCAGCCAACCTTTTCCTCTCTTTATAGATACGAACATGTATGTAATGAAAGTTTGGTGTGAATTTGTTTTTGATAAATGTCACCCTTATATTATGGATCAGATTGCCGAAAGAAAATATGACCTGTATCTATTGTGCAATACGGATCTGCCCTGGGTAAAAGATGAATTAAGGGAATATCCCGATGCGGAAACAAGGCAAAAATTATTTCTCATCTATAAAGAATTATTAATAAACCAGGCTGTCCCCTGGAAAGAAATCAGTGGCAATTACCACGAAAGACTACAGACAGCGATCCGGGCAGTGGACAAGCTGATGAGCTAGCCCTTTTTAACCATTTATATTACTTATTTTTTTTTATGCCTATCAACTCTTGTACATCAGGGTCTGGCTGAATGAAATTCATTTGCTGCATTACTTTCCTTGAGCGGGCCATTACGTATGGTGAGGCCGGTTTCACCTTATACCGTTTTGGATTGGGCAGGCAGGCTGCAATAAGTGCTGACTCCTGGCGACTAAGATCACGGGCCGGCCTATTAAAATATATATTGGCCGCCCTTTCAATGCCAAAAATTCCGGGGCCCATTTCGCTCACATTTAAATACATTTCCAGTATTCTTTTTTTTCCCCATATCCATTCTATCATAAATGTAAAATAGGTTTCCAATCCTTTTCTAATCCAGGATCGGCCCTGCCATAGGAAAACATTCTTTGCCACTTGCTGGGATATAGTGCTGGCGCCTCTCACCCGCCCGGGTTTTTTTTCATTATACTTCATCGCTTTTTTTATACTCTTCCAGTCGAATCCGCTGTGATCAGCAAATAACTGATCTTCTGCAGAAATTACGGCCAGCTTTGCTGTATAGGAAATGGACTGATTACCTACATAATCTCTTTTTAATCCATGACCGCTTACCCAACTCACCAGTTGAGTGATGGTAATGGGAGGGTTGATCCATTTCAAAAGAATTATATAGAGTAATTGTGCAACGAAAAGAATAATTAAAATCTTTTTTATCCATCGCAATAACACCGGGAAAAAACCTTTCTTTTTCATGTTGAGCTGCAATATTAAAAATTAAATCATTGCATCGGGTTTAAAAGGCCCGTTTCGGCGGAAGATAAAAATCAATTAACTGTAAATGGAATTTTTTTCCGATTTTATATTTTTTTCGCTTTAATGAGATTTTATTTTTTAAATACCCCACGCCAAGAGGTCCATAGCCGATAACAGAACCGGCTATCAACGCCTCTTTGAATTCTGCCTGTTTGCTTAAAGTTAATCCACCGGTAACCATTGCAGCGCCAGCTGTTATCAATAGCAGATCTTGTGCAGAGATATGAAATGGTTTACGGACGGTATTATAGATGATCACTTCTTTCACGTCTTTTCGGGGAACGGGGAGGCCACTTAAAAAAATGGTATCATTCATCAACCGGGTGATCCGGCCACTCATCAATTGATCGTTCTGTAAACGCAGGTATATGGGCGAGCCTTCTGTATATATTTGTTTCTTACGGATACCCTTTTTTACAAAAAGATACCCGGTTTGAGCATAGCAAAGAACCGAAGTAAAAAAACAAATACTTATTAAGAATAGCCGGTTCATCTCTCAAACTTACAATCCTGCAGGCTATAAAATGTTAAAATCACCAACGGCTTCAGGCAAACAAAAGCAAGCCCCATATCATAGCTATGCCAAAACCTATAAGGATAATACCATTAAGGCGGTTGATAAGATGAATATTATGTGGTGTCAGGCGGTTACGAATCTTTCCTGCCAGCATCACTTTAGTGATATCAGCAGCAAGCACAAACAACAGGCAGGTGATAAATATGATGAGGCGCTGCTGAATGGTATCGCCAACAAAAGTGGTGGATGTGGTGATCCAGAAAAGTAATATGGCGGGATTTAATGTATTCATTAAAAATCCGGACAGAAAGACTTTGATATAATCTCCCTTGCTGAAAACGGAAATGATCTGCTGACCAAGGCCATCCACCCTTATTTTTTTAAAGAATAAAAAATAAACGCCCATTACTATCAGGAACACACTACCTCCAATGCCGATTTGTGTTCGGTGAGTGCTAAAGCTGATAAAAAATTCTGTGAATACATTGCTGATCAACACCAGGAAAATATCACTGGCAGAAACGCCTAATACAAACGTCATTCCACCTTTGTGCCCATTATTAAGGCTTTGCTTGATAATAGAAAATATAACCGGCCCTACTGCAATACTAAGCAGGAAACCCAGGGTAATACCTTTGAGAAAAGCTTCAATCATAAGGTGCCATTACGAAGTTGAAACTACCCGTTATGATGCGATGGAATAGTTCCAGCTATCTTAATATGATTTGTCAAGTTCCGAACTACTGGCTATGAAATACTAATAATACAACCTGATGCACCTTAATAGAAGGTGAGAGTTTTGATGATAGTTCAGCTAAAATTAAAAATATTTCTTCTTTAATTTGAACCTGCTAATAAACCCATAAGAAACATTTTTTCTATAAACCAGCTAATGCAAATACATTACGCTGGTTTCCACACAAATTATAATTTTCCTGTTTCCAAATATTTATTCCAATCTTCCAGCATTTTCCCTTTCATCACTCTTGGAAATTTATGCTGGCTTCCAACCTTACCCTTGAGTGTCATAAATTCCAGGAATTTTTCTTCCGGCAACACTTCCAGGAACACTTCCTTTAAAGCACTGTCACGCTCCGTTGCATAATCATCATTGAGTGTCCGCAGATTTTCATCGATCCGTTTTCTTAGACTCTCTGCATCCACTTTATCATTAGTCGCTATATACCATTTATGTGCAAAAAAGTTTTGATGGGGAAATCCAAGCACTGTGTATTCAGGTATACTGATATTAAATTCTTCGCTTACCATTTGTATGGCCTTGTTCATATTTTCTACACCCAGGTGTTCGCCCACCAGGCTAAGAAAATGTTTGGTGCGGCCGGTAATTGCCACTTCATTTCTTTCCAGGTCCACAAACTTTATCGTATCGCCGATAAGATAACGCCATGCGCCTGCATTCGTACTCATCAACAAGGCATATTCCTTTCCTTCTTCTACTTCATGGATCATCCTGGCTTCAGGATTTTCAACCATCTTTCCCTCACTATCAAAGTTTTTCTCGTCAAAAGGTACAAATTCAAAGAAAATATTATTGTTCAATATCAGTTGCATACCCTTTGCATGTTCCCTTGTTTTATAACCAATAAAACCTTCGCTGGATAAATAATTTTCTATATAAACAATGGGCTTACCCAATAATTTTTCAAACCCTTTTTTATAGGGGCCAAAGGAAACGCCGCCATGAACAAAGACGCCGAAATTGGGCCATATCTCATGAATGTTTTTCAGCTTATAATGATCGATCACCATCTCCATACACATCTGGCACCAGGCAGGCACCCCTACAATATATCCAATGTCCCAGTCCTTTGCATGCTCTACTATCTCATTCAATTTTTGATTCCAATCTTTTATCGCGGCAATACGACCACCCGGTTTATAAAATGTCTGGAACCAGAAAGGACGTTTTTTTGCAAGTATACCACTCAGGTCACCGGAATACCAACCGGCCTCTCCCTTTTGCAGATCGGTGGCGCCGCCCAGCATCAGAAATCCTTTCGTTAATGCTTTCCTGTTGGCATCTTCATAGCCAAATACACTGATCAGTTGCCTGATATAATTTATACTATTGCTCCGCAGAAGATCCTTAGTAACCGGAATGTATTTGCTGGCAGCTTCAGATGTACCCGAACTGAGAGCATAATACATTATTTTCCCTGGCCATGTTACATCCGGTACACCATCCAATGTTTTCTTCCACCATTCTTCATATATCTTATTATAATCATGTACCGGGATTAATTCTTTGAATTTTACTTCGGGTTGCTTGCATAATAATATATCATCAAACCGGTACTGCTGACCAAATTCTGTAAACCTTGCTTTTTTTAATAATTTTTTTAATACCCGTATTTGTTGGTGGCGGGGATCATTTGGAGGAATCCGCAAGGCTGCGGCGAGGGCCTTTGGTAATTTTATTTCAATAATATTTGCCATAGGTGCAAGCTTCGGACAATGGTGGTTTAAAGTTACAATGTAATTATGTACAGTTTGCGAAGGTAAACAATACACAATTGGTGTGTTGTTATGTACTTATGGTCCTGCTGCTTTCCAAATGATATGATTATTGAATGTAAAAAATATTCTTCTTCTTATTTACAACGGATATCTATCCTCCCAATCTTTTGTATGACTTCCAGATTATTTTCAGATCAGTGCCAGGTTCATAGTCCCGGGCATACCAATAATCAAGAACCTGCAAACTTTGCAGCGGCAATTCCTGCTTCAATACATTCGGAATGCCGTTAACAGAAATAACGGATGGACGCAGCCCTGGTAAATTGCTACTCCCGGCGGCATAACCTACCCAGGTTTTATGAGCAAACAATACGGCTATGCAATTAGCAAAAAACAAAAAAGGTTTTTTCACCGCCAGCAAATGAACAGGAAAACTAACCAGGATTATTATTGAAACTGCCACATCCACTAATCTTTTTAAGCGCCTGAAATAAGGATTGGCCAGGTTTACTCCATTTTCACCGGAGACAGCTTCCCCGGTATTCTCTTTTGAATCACTTCCAACTATACTTTGACTGCCGGCGGCATGGATCTTTATTTTTATTTTACCTCCTGCTTTATTCACCGATTCAATAATAGTTTTGAATGAAAGAGCGCCTTCACAAAATATTAGTTCGTTGAATGGAAGGGTTTGAGAAAGCAATTCCAGTTTGGACCAATGACCGGTTGCGGTTTTATCATCATCCTCCACGGCTACCCGGCCCAACACTTTTTCCTGTATGCCGGCATCCTTCATCAATTGCAATGTTTCTTCAAATTCAGTGGCTGAACCAATGATCAGTGTACTGGCATGATCTTTTAATTTCCGGCTGCTACCTAATACGCTGGTGGCTACTAAAAGCCGTCTCAGCAGTCCTATTATAATAAACGAAAGAACAGCGCCAAATAAAATGATGGCCCTTGAAAACCGGTACTCTTCGGGCAACAGGGAGTATACGGCAAGTAAGACTATAGTAGCTACCAGGGTAGACCGAACTAATTCAGACCGCTTATACCACCTGTCGTATAAACCGGCATAATATGCTGTAATGAGGTATAAGATAGTAAATGCGGGAATGGCTATCCACAACAAATGATTATCGTATTGCACGTCGGGTCTTACATATTTACTCCATGCTGTTTTAACCATCCAGAAAGATAAAAGTATCAACCCGGCATCAATAAGAGGCAAACCGATGCGGCGGATAAATCTTCCTGTTCCTGCCATGGCAGCCCGCATCCATATACCCAGGTGAATCAAAAAATTAAAAAATCCTGCCCTGCTTCCGCCATAATGCTTTCTTACAAAAATGCTCATGGCCTTATAAAACATGCGTACATAATTCATGCTTGCTCTCTTCGTACTCTCTCCTTTAAAATGGATAACAGGGCTTCCCGAAAAATAATAATTCTTATATTTTTTTCCAGTGGCAGGATTCAGAGTTTTTTGAATGCGGTAACTCAGATCTACATCTTCCCCATACATAAAAAATATTTCATCGAACCCACCCGTGATATCCAGCACGTCTTTTCTTACCATCAAAAAAGCTCCTGCCAGTACATCCACTTCATGATCTTTATCCGGATCCAGGTGACCCAAATGATACCGGGAGAAAATTTTTGAATGAGGAAATAGGGAAGACAGACCTGACAATTTGAATAGCGAGGTAAGTGGTGAAGGAAAAGATCGTTTTGATTCTTTAAGAAAAACACCACTGCCATCCAGCATTTTTATTCCCATTGCTCCTGCATCCTGGTGCGATTCAAAAAATGCAATGCACTTTTGAAAACAATTCTCTGGTAAAATGGTGTCGGGGTTAAGAAATAAAATATATTTCCCTGACGCTTCCTTTACTCCCTGGTTGCAGGCTTTGGCAAATCCAACGTTAACGGTGTTGGCAATGAACCGGATGCCCGGAAATTTTGGTTGCAGGTAGCTTAAGCTATTGTCATGGGAGTTGTTGTCAATTACAATAACCTCCGCTTGTCCCGCATTTACTTTACCCGGGTATTCAGCAATAGCTTTCGATACGGAGTAAAGACATTGCTCCAGGAAGTGTTTTACATTATAATTGACTATAATAACTGATAAAAGCAAAAGTGTAAGATGTTAGATCTACGAAGTACGAAGTTTTCATGTTGTATTCAAAATTGCAGATTTCATTTTCCTTCTTTATATGATGACGGTATCTTTGCGCATGCTTAAAACCACACTGATTGAGGCGGCCCGGGCCGGCGCTGCAGAAATAGTCCGTTTTTTCAATACTGATTTCAAAATAACCAATAAAGAAGGGATCAATAATCCCGTAACAGAGGCCGATCATGCTTCTGAAAAAGCCATCATGGCCGTTATCAAAGATAAATTTCCGGAACATTATATATTAAGTGAAGAAGCAGGCAAGATCGTTCAGGATTCAACATTCAAATGGATCATTGATCCGATAGACGGCACTATCAATTTTGCCCATGGAATACCACTCAATTGTGTATCCATCGGGCTGGAACAGGATGGAGAAATAATTATGGGGTGCGTTTATAACCCCCATCTGCAGGAATTATTTTTTGCAGAAAAGGGAAAAGGAGCTACACTTAATGATAAGCCCATACAGGTAAGCGCAGAAAACGAAACCATCAACGCATGCCTGGTTACAGGATTTCCATATACTTATCTTGATATGGCACATGGCCCCCTGGAAGTATTTGAAAGTTTTATTCGCAAAGGTGTTCCGGTGAGGCGGCTTGGGTCTGCCGCCATTGATCTGTGCTGGGTGGCTGCAGGGCGATTTGATGGTTTTTATGAACACAAACTGGAAGCCTGGGATAGTGCAGCGGGTTATATAATAGTAGAAGAAGCCGGAGGAACAGTCACTGACTTCAAAGGAGAAAAATTTTCGCCCTACCAGCACCGGATCCTGGCAACCAATGGAAAAATTCATAATGAAATGCTTGCGATTATCAACAACAATAAAACCTTTTAAAGTAGTTGACGTTGTAGCAGGACAGGTCATACCAATATCAACCATCATCCAAATGATAATAAAAAGAAATGAGTAACGAAAGAACAGAAATATCGTCCCTGGGAGAGTTTGGGTTAATAGAACACCTGACCAAAAACATTGAATTACAAAATGCATCTTCTCTATTAGGAGTAGGTGATGATGCTGCTGTGATCGATCACTTTGGCAAACAAACTGTTGTTACCACTGACCTGTTGATTGAAGGCGTTCATTTTGACCTGATGTATACACCACTGAAACATCTCGGTTATAAAAGTGTTGTAGTAAACCTCAGCGATATCTATGCAATGAATGCAACTCCTACGCAGATCATCATAGGGCTGGGATTCAGCAACCGTTTCAGCCTGGAAGCATTAAATGATTTTTATGAAGGCGTATATGCCGCCTGCGCCGCTTATGATGTAGACCTGGTGGGTGGAGATACCACTTCGTCCCAAAAAGGATTTATCATTTCTATTACGGCTATAGGTGAAGTGGCCCCGGATAAATATGTGAAAAGAAGTACCGCCAATAAAGGAGATCTTCTTTGCGTAACCGGATTTCTGGGTGCAGCATATGTTGGGCTACTTTTTATGGAAAGGGAAAAAAAGATCTTTATAGAAAGCCCCGGTGTGCAGCCGGACCTGGAAGGGGAATCTTTTGTGATTGGAAAACTTTTGAAACCCGAAGCCAGAAAAGACATCATTGAGTTTTTTGAAAGATCAGAAATTGTTCCTACTGCCATGATGGACATCAGCGACGGATTAAGTTCTGAAATATTACATATCTGCAAACAAAGCAACCTGGGCTGTGTTTTGTATGAGGAGAAAATACCGATAGCAGAAGAAATGAAAACTGCCGCCTATAAATTTGAATTAGATCCTACCGCTTGTGCGTTGAGCGGAGGGGAGGATTATGAACTTTTATTTACTATAGTGCAGGATGATTATGAGAAATTGGTTTTAAATGAACAGATCAGTGTGGTGGGATATATGACAGAGCCAGACCAGGAAGCTACCATTATCACAAAAGGTGGGAGCAAATACCCGGTTACGGCCCAGGGGTGGAACCACTTGCGGAAATAAGGTTTATATTCCCTATAAATTTCTCTGCGGATACTTGTTGAAAAAGAATTTTTTACCTTGGTAAACTATTGCCCGGGTAATAAATATTTTATTGTAATAAACCTTATGCGGATAGTGCTGATTTTATTTTGTGTTGGTTCTTTGGCCAGCTGTGCCATCAACAGGTCGAGCTTTTCTCCTGCAAAAAAATATTCACCTGAAGAATTACAAAAAGATTATTCCATTTTTCAACAAATACTGGAAGAAGCCCATCCTGGTTTATATTGGTACCAGGGTAAGGACAGCATGGATTATTATTTTAAAAGTGGCCGTGAGCAATTGAATGATTCCTTAACTGAAACCGGATTCAGAAAAGTGCTGGCACATGTTACGGCCAGGATCAATTGCGGGCATACTTCCATCAGGGCTTCTAAAAATTATTCAAGATATATTGATACCGTCCGCATGTCAAGGGTATTTCCGCTCAGCCTGAAAATATGGAACGACACCGCTGTGGTAGCTGCTAACCTGAACCGAAATGACAGCCTGCTGGTAAGAGGATCTTTGGTCAAAAAGATAAACGGCCGGCCCATAGCTAAAATAGTGGATACGCTTTTTAATTATATTTCTACAGACGGATTTAATACAACGCATAAATATCAATCGCTCAGCAACCGTGGCTACTTTGGATCTTTATATTCCTCCATTTTTGGACTTTCCAATAGCTATAAGATAGAATATGAAGACAGCACGGGTCAAACCAAGAACACAGTGATCCTTCCTTATCGTCCCGCTTCAGATACAATCAGCCGGTCAGCTATTCATGCCATCAGGCAGGTACCTCAGCCATCGAAGAAGGAAAGAAAAAAAATGCGGAGAAATGCAGTGAGGGCGTTAAAGATGGATACTTCTGACGGAGTGGCAATAATGGATCTCAATACTTTTGGACGAGGCTTTGGATTGAAAGGATTTTTTCGCCGGTCCTTTAAAAAATTAAATAAGAAAAAGATTAATTACCTGGTGGTGGATGTAAGAGGAAACGGGGGTGGCAACGTGACCAATTCCACATTCATCACCCGCTATATCAGTAACCACCCATTTAAAGTAGGCGACTCACTATATGCCATTACCAAAAGGAAAAAATACAGTTGCTTTATCAAGAATGATTTTTTTAACCGGATGTTCATCACTTTTTTTACAAGAAGAAAGCCGGATGGTTTTTATCATTTCCGTTATTTTGAAAAAACATTCTTTAAGCCAAAAAAGAAAAACCATTTTGACGGGCAAGTATATCTTCTTACCGGCGGTAATTCTTTTTCGGCCACTACGCTTTTTGCCAGCTCATTGATCAAGCAGGATAATGTGACCCTGGTGGGAGAAGAAACAGGCGGAGGAGCTTATGGTAATTCTGCCTGGCTGATACCTGATGTAACCCTGCCCAAAACAAAGGTCCGTTTTCGTTTACCACTTTTCAGATTGGTAATAGATAAAAACTATCCAAAGACAGGCCTGGGTGTGCAGCCGGAAGTAAATGTGAGGCCTACCATAGAAGCCATCAGGCGGGGTGCTGATTATAAAATGGAAAAGGTGATGGAACTTATAAAAGAAGATAAAGAAAGCCGCCGCCCACCAGGCCTTATACAATAATAAAAAACGGGATAGACGCATTAAAATTTACGGTGAGAAATTTTTTATTCCGGCAACATGGTGAAGCGATCTGCATCCAACCAAAACGGAAATTTTTCTCTTACTTTCTCCAGGTGTTCCTTATCCAGGGTAAGAGTGAACATATCTTCTTCTCCATTTTTATGATATAATATTTCTCCCATCGGATCAATGATCATACTATCTCCGCTGTGATCAATATCATTTCCATCTTTCCCTACCCGGTTGACTCCAACCACATAGCATTGATTCTCGATAGCTCTTGCTTGTAACAATGTTTTCCAGGCATTATTTCTTCGCTCCGGCCAATTAGCTACATAAACCAGTATATCATACTCCGGCTTGTTTTCCGATCCGGAACCAACAGGTAACTTTTGCCGGCTCCATACCGGGAAGCGAAGATCATAACAAACCTGCAAGTTGATCCTCCAGCCTTTTACTGAAGCTATTAATCTCTTTGTACCTGCTGTATAATGCTGATGTTCCCCGGCGTAGGCAAAACGATGACGCTTATCATATATTCCAAACTGCCCGGTAGGTAACATCCAAATTAACCGGTTATAATAATGGCTTCCTTCTTCAATAATAACACTGCCGGTCACAATGGCTTTTTTTGATGCTGCAATTCTTTTTATCCAATTTATTGTTTCCCCTTCCATTGTTTCGGCCAGTACTTCGGGTTTCATACTAAAGCCGGTACTGAACATTTCGGGTAATACGATAACTTCAGTTCTTTCTTTCAGGCCCATAATCTTTCCTTCCAGCATCTGCAAATTCAATTCTTTTTGCTCCCAATGCAGGTTAGTTTGAATAACTGTAATTACTAAACGCTGATCCATTATATATTTTGTTGATTAAATTCCACAAAAACAAAGACAATTTAAATTTCTATAAAGTTACTGTTCCGGGTGAAAACGATATTTCACCTGCAACACAGCCTTTTAAAGCTTGAGTAGATTCAAATAGCAAGAATTACAAATATGGGGCATTGGATTTGTTTTATAAGAATACACTCATCTCAATTAATGAAGAACTATGCAAAATATAATTTTACACACCCGTTTCAAGATCATTATCCTTTTTTTTCTTGCTTTATTCATGAATATTGCCGGGCAAGCTCAACCCGATGTAAGTTACCAGCCAGTTATTGGTCCGTCTGAAGGACTTAGCAATCCAATAGAATTAGTAACCGCTCCGGGAGATGCCAGTGGCAGACTTTTCATTGTAGAAAAAGCCGGACGTGTAAAAATCTGGAACGGTAATAATTTACTGCCCACTCCCTTTATTGATATTTCAGACCGTGTTTTAAATAGTGGGGAAAGAGGATTATTAAGCATGGCCTTTCATCCGCAATACCAGAGCAATGGCTTTTTCTTTTTATATTATTATGGCAACGACAATAAAATTACCCTGGGCCGGTACAAAGTTTCTTCTGATCCTAATATAGCAGAGTCTGAAGCAGACCCCGGCACGCCGCTATTCAGCGTTACCAATAATGCAGGCCTTCATAATGGTGGACACCTGCAGTTCAGAACAGAGTCAGGAACGCCATATTTGTATTTTGCTACAGGCGACGGCGGTAGTGGTAACGACCCAGATAATAATTCTCAAAACCCTGACTCCTACCTGGGAAAAATGATACGGATAAATGTGAACGCCGCATCCCCGGTAGCAGAGAAATGGGCCTGGGGGCTTCGCAATCCTTTCCGGTGGAGTTTTGACCGGAGTACGGGCGACATTTGGATAGGTGATGTTGGGGAAAGTTTGAAGGAAGAAATAAATTACAGACCCCTGGGGGTTTGGGGAGCCAATTACGGATGGGTATGTAAAGAAGGAACGGATGTAAACAGTTCAGGTCCCGGATTTGCTGATTGTGATACCGTAAAAGACGTGGCTGTGCAACCTGTTTTTGAATATGAAAATCCTGGAGAGGGCAAGTCTGTTATTGGAGGATATGTTTACAGAGGTTCCGAATTCCCGGATCTGCAGGGATATTACCTGGCTACAGATTTCTTTTCAGGAAATCTTTGGTTAATAAAGAAAGCCGGTGCAAGCTGGGTTATTTCAAAAAAAGAAGGAATGCCTGCAAGAATTTCTTCTATCAGCGAAGCAGCCAATGGTGCTTTGTATGCAGTGGCTTATACCAGCAATACTGTTTTCAAAATAATAACCCCGGTAGTTACCCCATTACATCTAATTAATTTTTCAGCCCTGGCTATGGCTGGGTTTAATGAAGTAAAATGGGTAACCGCTGCTGAAGAAAATATGGATAAGTACATTGTTGAATACAGTACTGATGGTATTAATTATGTAGCTGCCGGCGAATTGCCTTCCTTAAATAATAACAACCGGAACGTTTACTCATACCGGCATATTAATATCAATACCACCACTATTTTTTACAGGCTTCAAATGGTGGAGTTGAACGGAACCTACAAATATTCACCGGTAATACGGGTTGGGGCTGATGAAAAAAGGGAAATAAAAGTATACCCTACGTCTATTTCCAATGGCTTGTTAAATATCGTATCGGGACAGCCGGTAGATCGGGTTACTGTTATTGGTTTGAATGGCGTACAACTATTGTCTAAAGAAATGAATGGAACATCCGGCTATTTTAATTTATCATTGCCGTCATTACAAAAGGGTCTTTATATAGTCAGGATATCAGGTAAGAATTTTCAACATACAGAAAAGATCATGATTCAATAGTTTCTTTATCATCTGATGCTATATGTATAATTGGAGCTGACTCCCATCTATGGCCTCTCCATACAAGGATCGCCGGGATATGGGGGTATGGCACGGAAACAACGACCGGCTACCAGGAAAGCAAAGGGCAATACCTGATTTTTATAATTGCCTATTTCGTAAATTCAGGGATGCATGTTATCCACCTCAAGCCATTGCGTCACCGGGAGCAAGAGTGCATAGGTATTTTTCACGACCACCATGTCCAAATAAATTCTATTATTAAGAACATTCCACTGGTGAAATGGAGCCAGACCAACCGGTGCTGGTATATACCTCTCAGCAGGCCCAATTATAATAACCTGCAAAAAAAGCTAAAGGATAAAGCCATCCTTTATACGCATGAACTAAGAGAATACCTGGTAAAAAGAAAGTCGGTACAAAAAATTCAGAAAGACAGCGGTCAAAAGGCCACCAGGAACTCTACCAATACTTCGCTGCTCTCCGTAACCTCCGAAAACCTGGAACAGGTAGAGTTAATGGTAAAAACTTTAAATTTAAAAGCATACAGCGCCAATACGATCCGTCTTTATAAAGATGAGATGATGGTATTAATAAAACTCCTGGGAAACAGGCCGGTACAAAAGCTGGAAGCCCGCCATGTAAAGTCATATATTTTATGGCAATTAAAGGTGAAGAAATTATCTGAATCCAAAGCTCATTCCACTTTAAATGCATTGAAATTCTATTTTGAGCAGGTGCTGAACAAGCCCAAAATATTTTTGGAAATACCGCGGCCTAAAAAACCTATTAAATTACCCACCGTTCATTCCCAGCAACAAATAAAAAAGCTACTCACGGTTACTCAGAATTTAAAGCATCAAACTATGCTGATGACCGGATATTCGGCAGGCTTAAGGATCAGTGAAATAGTTTCCCTGAAAATAAGGGATATTGACTCTGAACGAATGATGATCTATATCAGGCAGGCTAAAGGAAAAAAGGACCGGCAGGTTAGCTTATCCGTTATATTACTGGAACAGCTAAGAAAATATTATAAGGAATACAAGCCTGCCAATTACCTGTTTGAGGGGGCAGACGGAGGGGCCTATTCTGTAAGAAGCCTGCAGCAGGTATTCCAGCAGGCCAAGTTGCTAAGTAAAAATTACAAAAGCGGGGGTATACACAGCTTGCGCCACAGCTATGCCACCCATTTGCTTGAAGGGGGAACTGATATCCGGATCATCCAGGAATTACTTGGGCATAATAACCTAAAAACAACCGAAAGGTATACGCATGTAAGTAAAAAGCAACTGGGCAAAGTGCAAAGTCCGTTAGATAAACTGGATTGGTAGAGTAGCGCTTTTTGTGTTGCACTCGTAGCGCTATTGGAGGTTGCAAGTGCCGGCAGTTCAAAAATATTAATATTGATAATGAATAGAATAAGTGGGAATAGTAGCGTAAATTTAAAAGTTGTGCGTCAGCATAGACCGACTCTACGCAAGACAACAAAAAGACTTTAAGCAACTGAAATAACGAATGATATAAATATGAAACAATTTCTATTTTTTATTGGCGGTATGGTTGCAGGAGCTTTACTCTTGTATGCAATCGGGTTTAGGAAAGAAAGTTCCGTAAGAGAACAACTAGGACGGGAACTAGTTGAAACGCTATCACACAACTTTACAAAGCAAGAGGCAGAAGTTCAATACATAGAAGTAAAAGGTAAAAAAGGAAATGAGACTTTACACACAGGTATGACAAAAGATTCTGTAAGGATACTTGTGGGTAAACCTGATAATGTTGAATTACGTTCTTACGGGAATGCACTTGAAGACTGGGGTTATAAGATTAGGAATAATTATGTGCCTGACTTAGAAATTAATTTTGAAGCTGGAAAATTAAAGAGCCTGCGACAGACCTAATTGCATAAATCAAAACTGAAATATGGAAGGACTGCTTTTAATACTTTTTGCCATTGCAATCTTTGTATTAAAACAGTTTGTTTTTGAGCACAGACGCAAACAAAGGCGTGACTATTATCGCAATGACTATCTAAAATCGGAAGCATGGAAGAGGAAACGTTATGTTGTGATGAAGAGAGATAATTGGCGTTGCGTATTTTGTGGTGGTCGGGCGACAGAAGTTCATCATAAAAAATACGCAAAGTATAATATTGGGAAAGAACCAATTGAATGGCTTGTTTCAGTATGCAAATCTTGCCATGACAAACAGCATAATTGACATAGTGAGAATGCCGAACGCACAACAATGCATTGCCAAAAGTCAGGGCTTGACAAACAAACTTCGGCTGCAGTTCGCTATCGGCTTTGGTTTGGGGCGGGACTCTTTCTAAATAACTTTTCGGTAATTTTATAATCATATTTCTTTTTAGCATTTCCACCGGGCTAGACCAGCATTGAATACCCTGCCCTTCGGCAATGCAAAACGTTATATGCCATTTTAGAACGACCGCAAACCAACGGGCAGACTAACAAAAAACAATCCTTTTGACAAGGAAAATCAAAGTCAAA
>JBGTNK010000108.1:0-2935 GCA_041743125.1 Chitinophagaceae bacterium | reverse complement strand
CACTTTTAAGAATCCTCCGGCGAAACCCTTGAAATGGGATCATATTGATGTATATCCGCAATTTACAGTTTGGGATTATACAGTCAGCTCCGATCGAATTGTACCGGGATTTACAATCCTTGAAAATGTTGATAAACGGGGCTTCAGATGTTACGTAAGGGAATTTCTTCCGGATGGAGAATTAATGCCGTTTGTCAATTTAACCGTCACAACATCCCCGGTATATGAAAAAAATCAACCCTACTTTATTAATGATATAGATACCCGTACATCAAAAACGTTTCAGAAAATAATTCAGAGTGATAACTCAGGCCGATTGAAGATCCCGGTTAATGGTAGTTCCCATGAAATTGGTATCAATAAAAAAACGGATCTGCCCAATATTTGTATTGCTGCTGTAGAGATTGAGAATAGAAGCTGGGCAACTCAAGGGAAAGATGTTTCCATTATAATAAAATTATTGAACAAGGGATTCGCTGTGGGGAAAAACATAAAAGCAAGATTAACAGCAGTAAGAAGCACCGCGAATATTATAGAAAATGAATCCGGGTTTGGGAGTATCGGGTTAAATGAAATAAATGCTGGTCAAATCCCTTTAAAATTCCGGGTGGAAGCAGATACCATTGAAGTTGAAAAATTCAAATTAACCATTCGGGATGAGAACAAAAATGAATGGATCGAATTTTTTGAAATTCCAATAAAAAAAGACCTGCCTGAAATTAAAAATTTTGAAATAGCAGATGGGAAAATATTTACAGTTGCCAGAGCGGGGATTGATATGGCAACCATTTTATTGGGTACTGGCAATGGCGATGGAGTAGCCAACCCCGGTGAATCAATAGTGATACTTGTAAAAGACCGCGATAAATTCTGGCGAACCCATTTATCTTTTTCAGATAAATATTTAAATCCTTTTGGGGTAAATGCCAGGATGCCAGATAACTGGACTCCATTTGATCATGTGGGTGCATCGGCCAAATACTCTATTCCTTTAATATCCTCAGCTTGTCCCGAAAATCATTCTATTGAATTATTTGCAGAATACTGGCTCCCTGAATATCCTTATCATATCATAAAACAAGGGGTAATTAAAATAGATGTAAAAGGAAAGGATAAGACGGCCCCGAAAATAAAGTGGGTAAAAATTCCTGGTGATAATATTATCCAGGTCAGCATATATGATGGTTCAAAAATTCAAACGGTGAAAGCTACGCTCATTTCTAAGGATGATCCGGCAAAAACATTCGAAGTTGAATTGAAAGATGATGGGTTGGAAACTGATAAGGATGAGGGTGATAATGTGTTCAGTAAAAAAATTCCCGGGCAGAAATTTGGGTTTTATAAAGTGATTATAGAAGCGATAGATTCTTTTGGGAATAAATTAGTTGAAGAGGCTTCTGAAGAATTTATTTTACACTGACAATTAATCAATTCAAATGATTACGGGAATAAATGCAAATCCAAATAACAAGCCATTGAGATCATTTTAATTAACCTGATTTATCCAACGAAATATGATTAAACTTCTTGTTTCCCTTACTGCGTTTATATTTCTTGCGGAGTTTGAAATTTGCCATGCGCAAAACCCCGGGGAATTAAAACTAAAAGACTTCCGCCCTAAATCCATTTACAGGATACCTGTAACGATAATCAAAAAAGCAAAATTTCCGGTAATTGATATGCATTCTCATGATTTTGCAAAAACCAACGCAGAAGTAGCCCAGTGGGTGAAAACAATGGATCAGGCTGGTATTGAAAAGACAATTATTTTAAGTGGAGCTACTGGAAGCCGGTTTGATAGTATCTATTCCAAATATGCCGAGTACGGAAATCGCTTTGAAGTTTGGTGTGGTTTTGATCTTACTGGTTATGAGAAACCGGGATGGAGCAAAAAAGCCATTGGGGAACTAGAACGCTGTATAAAAGTGGGGGCACGGGGTATTGGTGAATTGAGTGATAAAGGTTTTGGTTTACGGTATGCCGGCGGTTTTGGACCTCATATTGATGACCCGCTCATGAAACCATTGCTAATGAGATGCGGTGAGTTGAACATACCAGTCAATATTCATGTGGCAGAGCCGCTTTGGATGTACTTACCGATGGACTCAACAAATGATGGTCTCATGAATGCCTATACATGGAGGATTGATTCCTCCCAAAAAGGAATTTTCGGCCATGCTACGCTTATAAAAACACTTGATAATGCTGCTCGGGATAACCCCAACACAACTTTCATCGCCTGTCATTATGCAAATTGTGAATATGATCTTTCTATTTTAGGATCACTGCTGGATAAATACAAAAACCTATTTGCGGATGCATCCGCACGTTTTGGTGAGACTTCTCCTATACCGAGATACATGGCCGCATTTTATGAGAAGTACCAGGATAAGCTTTTATATGGAACGGACAACATACCTGAATCGGATATGTACGAGATAACATTTCGTATCCTGGAGTCGTCTGATGAACACTTTTACTATTATAATTTTTATCATTGGCCCTCCCATGGTTTTGGTTTAAATGACAATATTCTAAGAAAGGTGTACCAGGAGAATGCGAAAAAGATATTAATGAAGTAAAGGACTGGCGCTAATTCTTTGTTTAGCAAGTCCTCTGATAAAGCACGATAATTCAAATAATGACGATGAAAAAGAAAATTTCACTCATTTGTATAATCATATTTTGTGCTATGGGCAGAGTTGAAGCGCAATCTGGTGGCAAAAGTGATGATATAAATTTTCCATATAAAAATATGCCGGAGCATCTGCCGGGAACAAAACCACTTACGGGGGATGGTGATCTATCAGCGAAAATGCTGGACGGTGCACACAAATTCATTGAAGAAAAAATTAGTGAATCAATTGTCAGTCGTATAAAATTATGGAACCGCGATTTCAGTTCGCGGGAGGCGTATGAGATATCTGTGGAACCC
>JBGTNK010000107.1:0-3129 GCA_041743125.1 Chitinophagaceae bacterium | reverse complement strand
CCAACGGTGGCCACCAATGAGTACGAAGTTTTTTACCGGGCGATTGATGCCATTAAAGCTTATTGGAAAGAAAATGGTAAAGGCGTACTGGGCTTACATATTGAGGGCCCATGGATCAACCCGGTTAAAAAAGGGGCCCATATAGAATCACTTATTCATTCACCAACACCCGAACAGGCGAAGACATTACTTGAGTATGGCAAAGGCGTTATTAAAATGATCACACTTGCTCCCGAGGTCTGCTGCCAGGAGGTTATAGACATGATTCTTTCTTATGATATAATAATCGCCGCAGGGCACAGCAATGCAACCTATGCAGAAGCCATAAATAGCTTTACAAAGGATATAACCACAGTCACACATTTATACAATGCAATGAGTCCTCTTCATCACCGGGCGCCCGGCCTGGCAGGTGCAGCCATGGATAGTAAAAAAGTGATGGCGAGCATTATACCCGATGGACACCATGTTGACTTTGCCGCTATCCGGATAGCAAAAGAAGTAATGAAAGAAAGATTGTATGTAATTACGGATGCTGTCACTGAAACAACTACGGGCCCTTACCCCCACCATTTATCAGGGAATAAATATGTTTCTGATAATATTCTGAGTGGCTCTGCACTTACAATGAACAAGGCCGTTCAAAACCTGGTTGAATATGCTGATATAGATTTGGGAGAAGCCTTACGTATGTGCAGTTTGTACCCGGCCAGGGTAATGGGTAAGGAAAAAGAATTAGGAAAAATTGAAAACGGATATAAGGCAAAGATGGTATTGCTTGATGAAAGGAATGAGGTATTGCAGGTGATTAGTTAAATGAAAATAGTGTCACCGTTAGGGCTTTGCGTTCGGCAGGGCATTTGAAAAATGTCCAGCCCGGAACTGTAGCCATTGTAAGTTACAAAAGTTGAAAATATATTATGTTGCTCATCCGTGTTGGGTCAGCCAGATATGTAGCTGATAGTAGTACAGCCGAAGAGGATTTATACGTCACCCCCTGCTGACGCAAAACTGCCTGATGGCTGCAGCTTTTGTCAAGTAATACAAAAATGTTGGATTTTTCGATGTCAGCATGGAATCAAATCAGAGTGCAATGATTATTTTTTTCGACTAACATATTTTCCTAAAAAGATAAATAATGGTATTGCGAGTATGGCAACAATAATTATTCCTCCTGAATTCTTTCTTGTTTTCGAAATGTCAAATATGATGTTTCCGTTTATAGTCATATGAAAAATGTCGTTTCTATATCCTATGCCTAATGGTACTAACCATTTAGGTCTAATGTATATCTCAGCTTTGTCGCCTTTAGAAATTTGCTCACGAAAAGAACGATATTTATAAATGTCCATTAATCGAAAGTATTCGGAAGTGTCTTTTAAAAATATTCGTAATTCATAATCAAATTGTCTGCTCTTACGCCTTTTCTTTTTTTTCTCGATTGTTGTATCAATAGACCCTTCAACTTTTGTAAGAATGTTAGTTGTCATGCTATATTGAATAGTTTGACCTACTAAAACCCAACACATGGCGAGAGCAAAAAGGTAGCAAAAATATTTTCCAATTATTTTTCTTGTCACTATAATTTGAGGGTTATATAAAGTAGCAGCCAACACTTTCTTAAGACAGGTTCCAAAAGGAAAATAATTTTAATTTAGACTGGTTGCCACTACAATTTACAATATCGTGTAGTGTTTTTAATCTTTTGAGATTTTACCCAGTCACTCAACGCAGAACATAATTCTTTTTTTGCATTTCCAGGCAATTTCGGATCATAGGCATAATAGTGAATGCCTTCCTTATCAGCGGCAATTTTCTTTTCATTTCCAACCTGGTACATTACAAATGTTTCTTTGCCTAAGGTATCCACAACGCCTAATTCGTAATACACATTAGGATTTGGAGATGTAACATCTGCCACCACAAGCCCAACACGCTGAAGTGTTTTAAAAATATTTCCATTTAATGTACCTGTTCGTTCTATTTCATCTCCGCGAATACATTTCAAACCAGCTCCTTCAACAGCGGGTTTTATTACTTTTCGTAAACGTTTGCCGACCATTTTTCACTGAATGGCATGATCACAAAACAAACAGGTTGGTCAACATACATGATTGTTTTATCCCTGTCGCCCCTGCATACAATAAACTGGTTGAGTATTTGCCTGGCAACAGGGTTTAACCAATAGGGGCCATTTTCCCGATTATTACATTCTACAATTTTACTGTCCAAAAGCATAAATATTGTATCTACTTTGCAGTTAACAGACATCTTTTCCAGTTCGGACGCTGTTAATTTACCTTTGCTGCATGTATTGAGCAGGTGTATCATTTTCCATTGATCACGGTAACTCATAAAATAAAAATCAATTGAAGTATTGAAAATTATTCAAGTAACTGGGATATAATTTCTTTAACCCATTCCTGGTTGTCACCATACATTTCCAGGTTAGCGGCGGTGGTTTTACGTTGCCATAGTTCATTGGGGGTAGCCAGGCATTTATATAAATGCTTACCTGCATTTTCCCGGTTGTCTTGAACAACAGCTAATTCAAGCAGTGTCGCATAAGGCCAGTAATCATCAAAGTTGGATTTAATATTCCGGAATGATCGCCGGGATTTATTTTCAAGATGTGTTTGTACGGAAAACTCCACCACCTTTGCCAGGTTCATTGCTGCGGCATCTTTCTTTATAAATAATAAATTCACCGCGTTTACTCCAGGGTAAAAATCCGGCATGTCTGCTTTGTATCCCATCAAATATGTATCAATTGCTTTATCGAGAAATGCTAAGGCCAGACCCGGTTTGCTGCTTTTTAATTCATTGTATTTATCTTTATATACCCTGCCCAGTATACCGCAGGTTTCGCTGCTGGCCTCGTTTTCATCCAATAACTGTTCCAGCACTTTTACGGCTTCATCACTTTTGTTAGCCCGGTTAAGGGCAAAGCCATATTGTTCCCTGATCATTACAGTTCTCTTCAAAAAGGGAGGCAATGATTCAATAAAACCAACCATTTCCATATAACATTCAATAGAGCGATAGGCAAGCATAAAATCTAAACAAATACTTACCGGCCAGTCATTCTTATCGCCGGATTTCTGTTCAATTTGTTTTACAAGTAATGCT
>JBGTNK010000106.1:0-14013 GCA_041743125.1 Chitinophagaceae bacterium | reverse complement strand
ACAAATCAAAATTCCACATTTCCAGCCATACAGTTCAAAAACACAATAGCTGTTTCCCGGCGTTAGATAGGGATTGATGAAAGGATGTAATTTTCTATGTTTTGCTACCAGTCCATTTTTATCTACACACACATAGGGTTTGAATAGATTATCATTTTCGTCTTTTTCAAACAGGCCGGCAAGAATAGCAATATCATATTTTTTTGCTATGGCTGTAAGTTTCAAAATACTTTCTCCGTCGGGAATAAATTCTGCCAGGTCCAGCATTTGTTCTTTGGAAAGACGGCTGGCGAAAGTATAACCTGTAACAGAGCATTCGTGAAAGGCTATTACATCAGAACCCTCATCTGATGCCTTTTTTGCTAACTTTTCTATGACGGAAAGATTATATTCCTTGTCACCACTCTTGTGTTCAAACTGGGCTGTAGATATTTTTATTTTGTCCATTACTATTCTGTTGATAAAAATCAAACTTGAATTCAAAGAGAAGAAAAATTAAGACACGAAATACAAATGGAGCATGAAATTATTAGAAGGAAAAAAAATCTAGGACTTGTTAAATTGAAATTTGTAGCTGAACCCGATCAAATGGTTGTAGCTAAGGGCAGGGAAAATGAAAATGTAGAGCCGTGGTTCACTTTGCTTTTTACTTCCAGCTTTCCTTTATGTTCTTTGATGATCTCAGCTGAAATATACAGGCCAATACCCAGGCCTTGGGAAAACTTATCTGTTTCCACCCTGTAAAACCGATCAAAAATCCTGGCTTTGTTTTCATCCGTTAGGCCAATTCCAAAATCAGTTACAGAAACTACCACCTGGTCATTTTCCCTCTCACAGGTAATAATAATTTCTTTTTTATCCGGCGAATATTTTACTGCGTTGCTAACCAGGTTCATTAATACCTGCTCAAGCCTTTCCTGGTTTCCGCACACAGGCAATTCGTTCTGAATTTTAGCTTCTATTTGGTAGGTAAGATAAATGTGCTTGCAATCATCAATACAGTTTCTTATAAGTTCAGCGAGGTCAAACACCTCTGATTCAAATCTTAATTTACCTGCCCTTATCTTACTCACATCGAGGAGGCTATTGATCAGGTGTTGTAATTTATTTATTGATTCATTTGCCTTGGTAACATATAAAATAACAGGATCTGGCAAGGCCTTTTGACGACCAATAAGCTGAATATATCCTTTCAGGCTGGACAAAGGAGTTTTTAATTCATGACTCGCCATGCTCATAAAGACATCCTTCTTTTCTAACTCTATTTTTTGATCTTCAATATCGGTGGAAGTTCCAAACCAGGCTATAAGTGTTCCCCCCTCATCTCTAAACGGCTCTCCCTTTCCAAGATGCCATCGAAATTTGCCATCCGCTGCCCTTTTGATCCTATATTCATAATAAAAGCTTGACCCAGTTTTTAAGGCGTCTTCCCAGGCCTTTTTTGTAGATTCAAAATCATCCGGATGTAATGCCTTCTGTGACCCTGATCCTATCGACTCTTCGTAAGTGAGACCCGTATATTCAAACCAAATATTATTAAAATAAACTGCATTCCCGTCTGCTTCTGCTGTCCAAACTATAACCGGAATATTGTCCGCCAGGAACTTAAAGTGTTCCCTGCTCAGGAATAAATCTCGGGTTCTTTCCTTCACTATATCTTCCAATTCCTCATTCATTTTATCGGCATGAAGCCGGGCCTCTTCCAATAATTCATTTTTCCTTTTTAATTCCTCTTCAGTTTCCTTTTGTGCCCTCAGATCCGTGAGGATGATACTCAGTGCTTTTCCTTCATCAAGTTCCAGGGAGGTGAAAGATAAAAGGAAAGAAATTCTTTCACTATTTTGTTTTACTAATTGTAGTTCTCCTTTACTGTCGGACTGCCATCCTTTACTTTTCAATACCTTAAAATATTCTAAAAAATCCGGCGGCACAAAATTCATGAAAGACATGCCGATGACAAGATCAAGGGAGATATCCATCATTGAAGCAAACTGCGAATTACTGTATAAAATAATACCGTTTTTGTCAAGCGTTACGGCTCCTTCTTTCATTTTCTCAATAAAAACCCGGTAGGTTTGGTCAGCACTTTTTAAAGTATAAAGTTGGTGACCTGTTTCATGCTTAACCACAAGTGCATCTACCTGGCCTGTTCTGATGGCATCGATAGCATCTTCTGCTTCCTGCAATTGAACCCGGAGTTCATCCATTTCTTCCAGGAGTTCCTCGTACGTTTTGGCTGATCTCATTATCCAACATTTATTCCGAGGCTCTTCATTACTTTTTTTTCATTCGACATGTCGCCGATCAATCGCCGTTCTGGTAATGGAAGTTTCCTGATTAATAAGGGGAGGGCAATAATATCTACACTTTTTGCTATCTGCGGCTGCTGGTAAACATCAATGATCTGCAGATCGTACTTCGCTTTCATATGCTTTTCAAAAAATATTTTCAGATTACTTATAGCCCTCGATGAATTGGGCGAAGCGCCGGTTATATAGAGCCTAAAGATGTGGGGATCATGGTTGTCTTTAAGCGTATCAAAAAGGGCTACAGTTTTCTTTCTCATAATATTTCATTTACGGGACGGATATTTAAACCAACCAATACTTTTTCTTCGTTGGACAAGTCTCCGATAATCTTCCGTATAGGTTCAGGCACTTTTCGTACCAAAGTAGGAATAGCAAAAATCTGGTCGCCTTCAGCTAATTGGGGCTGTACCAGCAAATCAATTACTTCAATCTTATACTGACCCTTTAAATGAGTCTCGCAATATTTCTTAAGGTTTTTTAAGGCCGTATTTGACTTCGTTGTTTTACCAGCTACATACAACCTTAGTTCCCACATTTTTTCCTTCTTTGCCATTTGTCCATTGTCTTTATTGTATTTGCTTCAAATTTCGACTTTTTGTTTGTTTTCTTGCTACAGCTGCCTCTTTTTCCTTTTCTTTTCTGGCTGATCCAATCAGAATTCCTTCAGAACCTCTCCATACGTCCACAAGATTTAATCCCTTTGAGCTTATAAGAAACTCTCTTACTTCCTTTGAATGTTCCATGCCCCGTGATTTCATTATATATAAGGCCCTGTTTCGTTCACCATGCAGTTCCACATCCCTGACCAAAATCCAGGAATCTACAAGGGAAGAAACATTTTCATCGATATGTTCAGTAGTGCCACTGTTTAAAGCGGTCATCATAAATGTTATCCCCTCGTTTTGTAAATGGTCTATCATCCGCAACAACATGGAGTTCACTTCTGAAATCAGGCCAACGGACACCAGGTTGGTAATGGGATCAAGAATTACAGCAGAGGGTTTAAATTTTTTGACCATTTTATAAATGTTCGACAAATGCATTTCAAGACCGTACAGACCAGGGCGAAAGGAATGAAATTCCAATAACTTTTTTTCAATATGCTGGTTAAAATTAAACCCGATGGAACGCATATTCCGGATGATCTGCTGGGGAGATTCTTCGAATGCGAAAAACATGCACTTTTCCTTTTTCGTACAGATTGCATGGGCAAAAGAGGCGGCAATGCTGGTTTTACCAGTGCCGGCAGAACCAGAAACCAGGATACTACTTCCTTTGTAGAATCCTTTGCCTCCAAACATTTCGTCGAGAGTAGGAATGCCGGTTGAAACACGTTGAGAGGATACTTTCTTATCTAACTTCAGGGACGTAACAGGTAAAACGGTGATACCATCCTCATCAATTAAAAATGGATATTCATTGGTGCCATGAAAGGAACCGCGGTACTTAATTATTCTCAATCGTCGTGTGGAAATTTGATTGATGATCCGGTGGTCAAGCAATATCACACAATCAGATACATATTCTTCCAGCCCGTTGCGGGTCAGGGATCCATCTCCCTTTTCCCCGGTGATGATGGCTGTAACACCTTTCTCCTTTAGCCAGTGAAAAAGCCGGCGTAATTCGGCGCGGAGAATAGCCTGGTTCTCTAATCCGCCAAAAAGATTTTCAATTGTATCCAGCACTACTCTTTTGGCTCCTATGCTATCTATGGCATGACCCAACCGGATAAACAATCCATCCAGATCAAATTCACCAGTCTCTTCTATTTCAGAGCGGTCGATATGAACATGATCGATCTTTAGTTTTTTTTGCTTTTGGAGTTTGTTAAGGTCAAATCCAAGAGAAGCTACATTGGCAGTTAATTCATCCGCCTTTTCCTCAAATGCCATGAAAACTCCTGGTTCATTATAACGCATCGCTCCTTTAACAAGAAATTCAATGGACATAAGCGTTTTTCCACAACCGGGTCCGCCGCAGATCAGTGTAGGCCTGCCTTTAGGCAAACCTCCCTCTGTTATTTCATCCAGCCCCGTATTTCCTGTCAAAGTTTTTGGTAGAGTATTCATAATAATTAATCGGAGAAAATAGATAATAAAAATTTTGTAATAATATGTCAGGTTAAAAATACCAATTGATCAACCAAAAATATTTTGCCGGCTTCAAATTTTCAGATTATTCTTTTAATGAATGGATTTGGTGAGTTACTTACAAATTATTGTGAAGATAAATACAGAAAGCTTTGCTTGATAATTTGTAAATTTAAAGGTAAATAACGTTTCAAAGGGACCGATTTTTTATTCTGCCCCTAGCAATTTGAGTGTTCCTTTTTAACACCTGAATGCAGTCACTTATATTATGCCGGAACCAATGGTAAGATAATTTGAAATATTTTGTAGCTTAGACTACCCAGGGTTTTCCAAACCGATGGACATTAGTTTTTAATCAGAGAAAGGTACCTCCTCAAAAAAAATAATGCCAGTTGTAAAATTCACATATGCGCTTAAAAGATTTTTTCCAAATTTGAAAGATAGCCAGGCCAAAGGAATGGTACTTTCTGATGTGATCAGGGAAATGGAAGATGACTATCCTGGAATTACTAATTATATTCTTGATGAGCAGGGAGGGCTGCGCAGGCACGTAAACATTTTTATAGATGGCAGTATGATAAAAGACCGTACAAAAATGAACGCCAGTGTTCCCGAAAAAAGCGAGATCCATATTATACAGGCCTTATCCGGCGGTTGATACTTTCCAATTTTCATTCACGGTAAAATACTTACAATAAAAATATATGATCAGATGAAATCAACCATTCTCCTGGGTACACGCAAAGGTTTTATAGCCTATCAATTCCGGAAGGGCCGCTGGCTGGCGGAAAATCTTTCCTTTGAGGGTATTCCTGTTTCCATTGCCTATGCAGATTCCAGAACCGGTACCTGGTGGGCATGCCTCGACCATGGCCATTGGGGTGTTAAAGTTCACCGGTCAGGTGACAGGGGGAAAAATTGGGAGGAAATAACCGCACCGGCGTATCCTGAGGGTGAAGAAATCAAAGATGGTATACCTGCCACCACACGTTATATATGGGCAATGGCACACGGTGGCAAAAATCATGATGCCAGATTGTGGATAGGCACAGATCCCGGTGGCTTGTTTATGAGCCAGGATGCAGGAAATAGTTTTAAACTGGTGGAATCACTCTGGAATCATCCAACCCGGAAAGAAGGATGGTTTGGCGGCGGCCGGGATCAACCAGGTATTCACTCAGTTGTTGTGGACCCCCGAAACGAGGACCATATCCATGTAGGCATTAGCTGCGCAGGTGTTTTTGAATCCTTGGACGCAGGGTGTTCATGGGAAATTCGCAATAAGGGATTAAAGGCAGAATATCTTCCGGATCCTGACACCCAAACAGGGCATGATCCGCACATACTTGTTTCGGCTCCTTCTAACCCTGATGTTCTCTGGCAACAAAATCATTGCGGTATCTTTCGTTCAACAGATGGCGCAAAAACATGGAATGATGTTGGCGAACCGGGAGGTCCTGCCCATTTTGGATTTGCCATTGCTGTAGCAGATGACAATCCTGACCAGGCCTGGGTAGCACCTGCCAACAGCGACCTCACAAGGACTGCCATCCAGGGAGCCTTGTGTATTTGCCGGACGGATGATGGTGGAAAAAGCTGGACAGCATATCGCAAAGGATTGCCACAGGAAAATTGTTTTGATATTGTCTACCGCCATGCGCTGGCACACGCCGGAGATGCTCTCGCCTTTGGCACCACAACCGGCAATTTATTTTTTTCTGATGACCGTGGTGAAAGCTGGCAAGTGATCAATAACTATTTGCCTATGGTGTACTCGGTTCAGTTTGCTGACTAATTTTTCACTGGTCATTCAGTTCAAATAATTAAAATCACAGAGTCCATTTCATTCTTTGAAAAGGGAACACCTGTCCTTTATTCAGCAACAATATATCTTATCACAGATACGCCGTATTTCTGTTTCCTTTACCATTTAGCGGTAATTAACGGTAAAAGAAGAAATCATTTTTTACTTTCCGTGTAGTTCTTAAAATTATCAAGGATGGCTTGCCAGCCCCCTTTTTGCATTTCAACAGAATTTGTATTTTCTGCTTCAAAACTTTCAACCAGCTTTGTTTTATCACCTTCCGGGCTAAAGGTTATGTTCACTTTTCTTCCGTCACCCATTGTATATTCTATGTATTCATTTGTTTTTACTACATCGTAAACCCCTGCAAAGTCAAAACCCATGCTACCATCTTTCGCTTCCATTCTTGAACTGAATTTTCCACCTTCCCGCAGATCATTTTCTGCACGTGGTGTTTGCCAGTCCTCAGATGCAAAACTCCACTGTGTTATGTGTTCCGGTTTTGTCCAGGATTCCCAAACCTTTTCTATGGGAGCATCCATGATATTTTCCACTGTAATAATTTTTCTTTCCATTGGTTGCATTTTTAATTAATAATTATCTTGTTTTACAGGACAAAAATAACCGACTCCCGGATAGGATGAGCTGTGGAAAAACGACAATTTAAAGGGCTGATTGCGACAGTCAGTAAGGTGCCAATTTCCAGGAGGTTTCATCAGCAGATATCTTTTTTCGCAATTCGCAGGAACTATATAGATTCAAATGAGCTACTACCCGAGTTGAAAGTATAATTCTGGTTTTTAATTGATAAAAAAACAGGACTTTTAAGAATAGCTAAAAATGAAGACAATTATTTAAAAGCAAAAAGAAATGAGTTCAATAGCTCTCGCCGGTTATTTGCGAAGCACCAACCTGGTGTCGTCGCACACGGCAGAAGAAATTGCAGGATGGTTTATCCCCAGGCTTATAAGCAAGAATGATTTTTTTTTGGAAGAGGGAAAATTTTCCAACGAGTATTTATTCCTGGAAAAAGGATTTATGAGAGCCTTTGCTTTCAATTTAGACGGCCACGATATTACAACCAATTTTTATTCCGAAAACCAGGTTGTTTTAGAAGCATCTTCCTTTTTTAACCGCACCAGGTCCAAAGAAAATATACAGGCATTGGAAGATTGCGCCGGTTGGTATATCAATTATGAACGTCTTAATGATTTATTCCATTCCCTTCCTGAATTCAGGGAGTTTGGCCGTTCAGTATTAGTTAAGGGACTCACCCATCTTAAAACAAAAATGCTTTCATTAATAACTGAAACCGCGGAACAGCGGTATAATACACTAATCAATACCCAACCTGAAATTTTTAACCGTGCCCCATTAAAACATATTGCCTCTTACCTCGGTATAACGGATACTTCACTCAGTCGTATCCGCAAAGAATATTCAAAAAAATAATCCAACTATAATTTCTTGCCATTTGCCAAGTGCCGGGAAAAATGGATTACCGTGCTTTGCACTATCATTAAATAATTAAGCGATGAGCCTGTTTCCACTTTATATTGACATTGTATTTGTGCTTACAACATTCCTTACAATTTATCTTTTCTATAAGGCTGCCGGTACATCAGGAATCACCATATTAATTATAACAGCATGGCTGTTGTTGCAAGGCATAGTTAGCCTTTCCGGATATTACACAAAAACGGAAACAGTACCACCCCGATATGTTTTCCTGGTGCTCCCTCCTCTCTTGGTCATTATCCTGTTATTTCTTACAAAAAGTGGCAAGCGATATTTAGAAAAAATGGATTTAAAAACATTAACCCTATTACATACCGTGCGGGTGCCGGTAGAATTTATTCTTTATGGGTTATTTATTTATAAAGGCATTCCTCAACTGATGACCTTTGAAGGAAGAAATTTTGACATTCTTGCGGGGTTGACGGCTCCTGCAATCTATTACTTTGGATATATAAAAAACAAACTGTCCCCCGGCTTTTTGCTCACATGGAATTATATATGTCTTGGATTGCTTTTGAATATAGTGATACATGCTATATTATCTGTTCCTTTTCCCTTTCAGCAATTCGGTTTTGATCAACCCAATGTAGCCGTTTTATATTTCCCGTATACCTGGCTACCTGCTGTTATAGTTCCACTTGTTTTGTTTTCGCATCTCATAACCATTAAATTTTTATTGAAAACTATAAAACAAATGCGTATTGAAAAGCAAATTCTAAAACAGGGGAACCGGTAAGCAGGTGAATTTAATTCTTGAATGTGCAAAACCAGCCTTTGGTAAATTTGGAATATGCCTTCCACGTTTGCCAGGGCAGGTTAGAGATTTTTAATTTTATAATTAAAAAAGCCAAAGGAAGAAGTAGGAGGTTAGCGGAGAATATAGGTAACGCCATTAATATTCTGTCGGTATGAACCGGATTTAAGAGATCCTCCCTGTCCCTTTGGATCGAGCGATGTACCCCAGTTGTAGGCAATATTCCCAATGCTTTTTATTTTCCCTTTAACAAGCTTATCATCAAATGATGAGTGGTAAATAATACGGGCATTGCTTACTGCTTTTAATTTACCCCGTAAAGCTTCGTCCTCAAATGATGAATAATATTCCAATATGTACTTACCCGCCAATTTTAATTTTCCTTTAAATGCCGCATTTTCAAAATGCGTATAATAATCGAGCCCGGCGGATCCAATGGATTTCACTTTTCCTTTTTTAATATCCGTTTCCAAAGGACCATAATAAGTAATAACACAAGTACCGATGCTTTTTACCTTACCCCTGGATATGGTGTCTGCTTCCGGCCCATAATAATCCACTCTTCCCGGGTAAGTTTGCAATTTGGGAGCAAAATAATTATCTGATCTTTCTGACCTCAATTCTGTTCCCCACTCCATTATGTTACCATCCTGTGAAATGCGTATCAAAACTCCCTGGTCAGTAATAAAAGTGAAATAAGAAAGAGCAGACGCCCCCGAAAAAGTTATCTGTCCCAGCTGCTGTGCACCGGCACAAAGAATAAAAAATAATAAAGGGAGCAGGGTCAAAAACTTCTTCATATATGCTGTATTGATTTAAAAGTATATAATTCCAATGGAAACTGCAATGGGTTCAATTCTATCAAAAAAGCCCCCGCTTAGAACCGGGGACTTTTTTGCATGTAATTTTATATTTACTATTTCGATGCCTCCATAATGGGCACCCTGTCCAGGTACATGATCGCCCGGTCGATTTTATCATTTGAATCAAAATGCATAGTTGTATGTATCCATTGAGTCATACTTTTTCCTGATTTTTTATATTTTGCCGTTGTTTCATACCAACCCAATAACCAAATACCGGGAGCCTCAACACTTTGGGACTTATTCACTTTAAGAGGAAGGAAAATTTCATTACTGAAATTGAGAGTTTCAATTACCTCAGTCATTCTTTTTTTCCAATAATCAATAATAGCAGCCTTTCCCGAAATACTATCTCCATTGTTCCAGGCGAAAACGGCGTTATCGGCATAATTAGCCACCCATCCATCTACATTGCCAGCAGACAAGGCGCTTAAAGCACTCCTGCCCATTTCGCTATACTTAGCATCTGCGAATTCAGCCGGAGCATCAACTTTTGTTTCTGTACCCGGAGAAACAGAGGCTTCGTTATTATCCTCAGCCTTCTCGTTGTTGCAGGCAATAAATACTGACAGGAACAGGAAAGAAAAAAATAACTTTTTCATAATTATGAAGTTTTGGTTTAAAATACTTAAGTAGTTAGGGCTATTGATTAGCATGTAATCAAAGGGGAAAGAATTAGAAAGCTAAGTAATAATCGGAAAAGCGGCAAATTTGAATGCCTGGTGACAAATTCATCAAAAAAAGGCATTCAAAATCCCGGTAAGTAATTGATCGTCTCAAATAAAATTGGCCAAAGTATCAAATGGAATTATACTCTATTATTCAAAATCCAGCAGGGACCAGCGCAAGAATTCATTATCCAAAACCCGCCAGGTGGACTATCATTGATCTGCATCATCGCAAATCTTCGACGTATAATTACATGCCATTTTTGAAAATACACGATGGCATATTAAACCCAACATATTACCGTTATTTATGATGCTATGACCATCCAATATTAACCCCTTGTCTATGAATAAACTCTACTTCGTATTTTTTCTCCTTCATACTATTTCGAAAAGTCTGTACGGGCAGCCAGGCATTGAACCCCTTGAGCTGGCTGATTCCCGCTACCAATTTGTTTATAAAAACTCCGGAGAAAAAGTAAATGATCTTGTGTGGAATGAAACGGAGCAATTTGTAAATGGATTTGCCAAAGTTGCAAAAGGCAATTATTGGGGCTTTGTAAATAAATCAGGTTTTCCGGTTATCAAACCTAAATATCAGGCTGTCCGCAATTTCAAAAATAATCTGGCGGCTGTAAAACAAAATTCGAAATGGGGTTTTATTGATGAAAAAGGAAATACCATCATTCCTTTTTTATATGACATAGCGTATGATTTTAAAGAGGTGGTCACGGCGGTTTATAAAAACAAAAAGTGGTTCCTCATAAATAAAAAAGGGACTGTTTTTAAATCCTTAGATATTGATATTTTCTGGGGTTTCAATAATGGAATTGCAAAGATCAGCAGCAAAGGCCGATTGGGGAAAATGGACATAAGGGGTAACATATTTTCACTGGAAGAAGAACAACCCAAACCGGCGAAAAGAGAACATTCTGTTGCTTATCGTAGTCAAGCTACACTGGCAGCACCTTGCCCGGCTAATATTGGTTTTGAACAGGGTGATTTTACCAACTGGAGCAGCTATATTGGAAATGTAGCAGCCGCAGGGACGGACAATGTAATAACTGTTAATCCATCAGCACCAACTGCTAACCGGCACGAGATCTATGCAGCATCAAATCCATCCGCTTTGGATCCCTATGGTTTATTTCCCATTAACCCGCCAGATGGTAGTGGCTTTGCATTGAAGTTGGGTAACAATGTAAATGGAGCGGAGGCGGAAAGAGTCACTTACCAGATCGACGTACCTGCTAATTCAGTTGATGCATCAATTACTTACCGGTATGCGGTAGTTTTCCAGGATCCTGGTCACCTGGTTTACCAGCAACCCAGGTTTAGCGCAAAATTGCTGGATGTGCAAACAAATACTTATTTGCCCTGCGCATCCTATGAATATGTTTCAGATGCTGCATTGCCCGGCTTTTATAATTCTACACTTGACGATTCAGTAAAGTGTAAGACCTGGGCCTCCGTTTTTATTAACCTGAGTGCTTATGCCGGGCGAACATTGATCCTGGAATTTACGACAGCAGATTGCACAAGAGGTGCGCATTGGGGATATACTTATGTGGATGTGGGGGATTGTAACATCACAGCCGGTATAGATTATCAATGCAGTCCCAGTATGGCTTCATTAACCGGCCCTCCGGGTTTTGAGTTTTATAACTGGTGGGACAATAATTACACTTCGTTGCTGGGCACAAACCAGAATATAATACTCACTCCTGCACCCTCACTTCAATCAACATTACATGTAGAAGTGATACCGGCTAATGGCGGGGGTTGCAGTGATACACTGGATGTGGTGATCACTAATAGCACCCCAACAGCTAATGCGGGGCCTGATAAAACATTTTGTGCCGGCGTTCCTGTATCAATCGGTACTCCGGGGGTCGCAGGTAATACATATTCATGGTCACCTGCCAGTTTTCTTTCCAATCCTAACATCGCCACGCCAATTTGCACAGCTACTGATTCCATTACTTATATAGTTACGGTAACTAACATTGCCAATGGATGCAGTGTTCTGGATACCGTAAATATTTTTGTAAAACTAAAACCGATTGCAGCATTTGATGCTGGCTCAAACCAATGCTTAACAGGTAATCTCTTTACTTTTAAAAATAATTCTACCACCGGTTTACCGTACAACTGGAGTTTTGGCGATGGTGCCTTTTCCAATGAAACAGATCCCCTTCATCATTATACACAAGCACAAACCTATGCCGTCAAACTTGTAGTAACTGGAAACAACGGGTGTAATGACAGCATTACACATTCCATAATTGTAAATGAAAGTCCCACTGTAATTACAAGTAACGATATTTCCATTTGCCGGGGCACCGCTGTTACTTTAAATTCTTCAGGAGCGCAATCGTATGAATGGATTCCTGATCAATATTTAAGTTGCGGCAATTGTACTAATCCCGTTGCCACTCCTCTTGTAACAACTTCCTATATTGTAAAGGGTACTAATAGCGCCGGTTGCTCCGCTTTTGACACCATTGCAATTACTGTTTTCCAACCGATACAAGTTACTGTATCATCTGACAGCACGATTTGTGAAAAACAACCGGTTCAACTTATAGCAGGTGGTGCTACCACTTATTCATGGTCACCCGCTCAATATTTAAATAATTCAAGCAGTGCCAATCCCATTGCTACTCCTGACACAACAACCCGATTCCGCGTGGTGGGCTATGATGCAAATAATTGTTTTTCTGATACAGCTTATGTAACAATTACTGTGATCCCAAATCCTATTGTGCAATTTGATGCAGGCCCCGATCAATGTTTGACAGGCAACCGGTTTACATTCACCAACAATTCTTCACCTGGTTTTATTTACAATTGGGATTTTGGTGACGGAGCATTTTCTACTCAAACCAATCCAGTACATAGTTATTCTGAGCAAAAAACATATACTGTAAAACTAATGGCCAGCGATGCATTGGGTTGCAGAGACAGTACTTCCCACAATATTACATTACATCCCAATCCTGTAGTGAGCACGGGTATTGATCTTTCTGTTTGCCTTGGAAATAGTGTTCAGCTCAGGGCTACCGGTGCGCAATCTTATGAATGGACCCCGGCACTCCATCTGAGCTGCGCAGATTGTGCAGATCCGCTTGCCAGTCCCGTCAGCAATACAACCTATATAGTAAAAGGTTCCACCAATGATGGCTGCCCGGCTTATGATACCATTACAATAATTGTATTTCAGCCTATCCGGATAAACGTTTCGCCCAATGTAACTATATGCGAAAAAGATACTATTAAACTTCGTGCAAACGGAGCTGTATCCTATAAATGGTCGCCGGCCCAGGGTTTGAGCAGCACAACGGTTGCCAATCCTGTAGTAACTCCGGTTGCAACTACCCGGTACAGAGTTATTGGTTACGATGGAAATAATTGCTTTACCGACACGGGCTATATTACAGTAACGGTGAATCCGAAACCAACCATTGAATTAGGCCCGGATCTGACATTGCCAACAGGCACGATCCATCAACTGAATCCAAAAACAACCAATGGTCCTATTATTTCCTGGCAATGGACTCCCGGCACCGATCTGAGTTGTAATAATTGCCCCAATCCTTCAGCAACTATAAAAAAAGAAATTACCTATCATGCCCTCATCAGAAACGAGTATGGCTGTACGGCGAACGATTCTATTCATTTCAAAACTTTTTGTGATAACACGCAGGTATTTATTCCAAATGCATTTTCGCCCGACGGAGACGGAGTCAACGATATATTAATGGTAAGAGCAAAAGGAATTGAAATGGTTCGCTCATTCAGGATTTTTACACGATGGGGAGAATTGGTATTTGAAAAAATGAATTTTTCTCCAAATATTCCATCCTTTGGATGGGATGGTAAAATAAGAGGGCAAACAGGACCAGCAGAAGTATACATATATACCGCTGAAGTGACATGCGACAATTTGCAGACCTATGTATTTAAAGGCAATGTATCCATATTAAAATAAAATCCACAACTATGAA
>JBGTNK010000105.1:0-8055 GCA_041743125.1 Chitinophagaceae bacterium | reverse complement strand
CCCATTTGTCTGGCGATAAATTTCAATAGCTTTTTTTACAACTTTAGTAAAATGGAAATCGACCACCATTCCATTCTTTGAATGGTTAAACCGGTTGATGAGTGAATATGGTTTATATAAGGAAAGAGAGCTGTCTATTTTGTCCAGAATGCTGTCAATTTGCTTTTTTCCTACAAGACTGTCAGCAGCATAATAAGTAATGTGATAAGTTGTGCCTTGCGCTGTTCCATTGATCTGGAGCTTTTCTAATTCACCGGAATGCCAGTTCGCATTACTAAATAAAATAACCAGGCCGGATAGAAATATTGACCGCATGAGGCAAAAATACGCATAGAAAGCAGACAGCGCATTTATGCCTTAATTAGTATTCTGTTCTTCACTGGCTTCGTCTTCATCTATACAACAAAATTATCGATGGCATCCATGAAGTCCTTGCGCCTGCGATGAGATACTTTGAGTTCTACATTGCCTTGCATTATTACATAGCCTCCGTCGAAACGTTGAAATTCTTTTATATGGTTCAAATTGATCAGCGTTGAATGATGAATGCGAAAAAATTTACCGGTGGAGAGCTGGGATTCAAAATCTCCAAGAGGTTTTGATGCAACTATTTTTTTCCCATCAGTTAGATAGACATTGGTATAAACCCCATGGGCTTCGCAGTATAAAATATCGGAAATATTTACAAAAACAATTTTTTCAGCCATAGCAATACCAATCCGCGATTCGGCAGAAGAACCGGCCTGTGCAAGTAGCTGCTCCAGTTTTTTAACTTGAAAGCTGAGCATGTTTTCATTTTTCCTGATCTCATTTTTTATTTTTTCGACTACTCTTACAATTTCATCTACTTCTACAGGTTTTAATAAATAATCTATTGCACTAAGCCGGAATGCTTCAATGGCGTATGCATCAAAAGCGGTTATAAATACAACCCGGAAAGTTGGATTTGTAAAAGATCTTACCAAATCAATACCGCTTATCCCCGGCATTTCCACATCAAGGAAAACAAGATCGGGCTGATATTTTTCAATCAGGGATTTGCCAAGAAGTGGGGAATTACTTGTGGCAATGACCTGCACATCAACGCTGCATTTCTTTTGCAGAAGTATTTCCAGCGCAGTTATAGCCAAAGGCTCGTCGTCAATGATAATTGCCCGTATCATAATTATTTTTGCAAAGGTCCAACAAAATTTATAGCTATTTTTATACTCACTAATGTTCCTGATACTTTGTTGTCATTCATCACATCAGTTATTTCGGTTTGAATTGCCGCGGCATATTGGTTGTTTAATAATTTAATTCTTTTATTCAATAATTCCATTCCTTTTGACTGGTGCTGTTTACGAAAGGAGCTTTTAAATTCTTCAGCTTTTTTTCTTCCCACGCCGTTATCTTCAATTTGATAATTCACGGCGCCATTTTCTCTAAAAATACGTATTTGCAATTTTTTGTCGGTTTCTTTATAGGAAAGCCCATGCCAGATGGCATTTTCAACGTACGGCTGAAGAAGCATATTGGGTATAAAGGTTTGCTCAGAATTCAGAGCTGGATCAGTGGAAATAGCATATTGCATATCCGGAACTCTCAAATGTTCAAGCGCTAAATACAATTCAAGAAAATCTATCTCTTTACGCAAAGGAATAAAAGGAGAATCGGCATTTTCGAGCAGCATTCGCAACAACCTGGCGAATCGTGACAGGTAAGAATGAGATTTATCCGTTTCATTTTGCAGTATTAAGGTTTGAATTGAATTTAATGAATTGAACATGAAATGCGGATTAAGTTGTGAACGCAGGCTTTGCATTTCAAGCTCGGCCATTTTGTAAATCGCTTGCCCCTTTTCGATGGCCCTCTTCTTCTGACTCCTTTGTTTAAGATAAAGGATAATAAATACAAATGTTACGATCACCAAAATTAATCCCATCAGCAATAAATTGCTCATCTGCTGTTTTTCTGTTCTTATTTTTTCCTGTCTTATCTTTTCCTCAGCAATTGATTTCTCATATTTATTTTTTTCTGTGGCCAATGCTATTTCCTGTTCTAGTTTTTGTTCGGCCAGCATTTTAACCTGTGCTACCTCCGCTTTTATCTTTTCCTTTTCCTGTTGTGCCTTTAGTTCGGCTGCTGCTTTTTCCGTTTCATATTTAATTTTTAACTGGGAAATTTTCAAATAGGGAGATTTACTATAAGAGGAATCGCCATTCAGTGAATATAACTCGTAGTAAGTAAGCGCATTTTTATAATCCCCTATTCCGGTATATGCTGCGATTAATTCGGAATAACCTCTCATACTTCGAATGCCAATCTCCCGGTCAATCATTAAAGTTTTATGCAACCAGGTAATTGAAGTCAAAAAATCTCTTCTTATGTTTATTGAATCTTTACCGAGGTAAGCCCTTTCTAAAAAGACATTTGCCATACCATAATATACTTCTGCTAAAAAGCGATTACTATTTTGCTCATTTAAAAATTTTAATGCAGAAGTGTAACGGGATATAGCGGCATCAAATTTTGTTTGCGCCAAAAAGGAATTACCCTGATAAAGCAATATTTCGCCCATTAAGGGTTTTACCTGCTTTTTTGCAGCAAAATTGTATGCATCTTCTAAATACTTATCAGCCTCAGGAAAATTTTCCATATTCAGGTAAACATTTCCAATTCCTGCATAAGACATAGGATAAAACTCGATAGCACTAACTTTTCGAATGATATTTAAGGCGGCAAAATGATTTTCCAGCGCTACATTGTAAATGCCCAAATTATTGCATGCAATTCCAATATTATGATATCCCTTGAATATTTGGACTTTATCGCCTTCTTCAAGTGCTGTCTTTAAAGCTGCATAATGATATTGTCTTGATTCGTTATAATTTCCTTTCGCAGCGGAGCACATTCCCAACACAAAGCTTGCGTTTCCAACGCCGCGTTTATAATTTATTTTTTTTGCCAGTAACAAACCTTGCCTGGCGTAAGAAATTGTTTCTTCAAAATTGCCACTTCCATAAAATGCCTGGTTGTATTTATTCCATGCGCTGGCCAGAAAAACGTTGATCTGATTGGTATCTTTAGTTTCTTTTAAAATAAACATTCCCGAATCGGCAGATCTAAAAAAACTGTCCGGTTTCCGTTCCTGGCTAAAAAGGTTATTACCACATAGAAATGAAACCAAAAAAATATTTTTTTATATCTTCTTATCATCCTTATTTTGATAAAAGCTTATAAAGTATTTCACTATTAGCAACAATTTTTTTCAGTACCGATTTGGAGGAAACATTCTCAAAGTAGTGTCCGGCATAATCTCAATCAATATAAGTTAGTAAAAATAAACCGGATTAACGGCCTCTATAAATAAAATTAATAACTGTGCCCTTTTTAACAATAACTGTCAGAAAAAATAAGCCGTCATAGTACCGATAGTATAAGTATTAGCCTGCGTTAGGTTGAAAATAAAAAACGCCTCTGACCTTCAGACCAGACTAAATTGTTTGCAAACAAATATTTTTTTAGTATTGTTATAGTGTATTAATGAGGCATTGATATTTATATAGTTTATTCCTGTGATTATGAAAAAGAAATTGATCCTCTTTTTGCTTCAATTACTGATTGTTATTTGTGTATTTGGAAGGATTCAAAGCAGCTCCTGTGTCTTATCAAAGAATGATACAGAAGAATTTGTTTTTCATCAATCTGATACTACTTATCGCATTATAAACTCAGGCGATAATTCATACGGCTATGAGATATTGGTTAACGGTCGGGTTGTGATTCGCCAGTTGAATGTGCCAGGGATGCCAGGTGTAAATGGTTTCAGAACTAAAAAAGATGCAAAAAAAATAGCAGAGCTTGTTTTAAACAAACTGCAGCTGGGTATGATGCCTCCATCTATTGAGAAAACGGAATTGGAAAAATTAAAAATCAAGTACTAATTCACATCATTTTGTATGAATAAACTAAAGCTTCAGTATACCGGTAAACGGTTTGACATACTGGCAATCTGCTTTTTTATTTTATGCTTAGCAGGCAATGCTCAAAATGATTCATGGCAGCAGATGAAGTCGTTGGATATTGCCGCCAGGCGTTTCGTTACCGTAGGTTTCAGTATTGGGGCAAAAGGTTATGCAGGTACTGGCTTAATAGGAGACTCTTCAAGAAAAGATTTTTGGGAATATGACCCTGATGCAAATACCTGGTTGCAAAAAGCTGATTTTGGAGGCGGAATAAGAAATGCTGCAGTTGGTTTTAGCATTGGTTCAAAAGGATATGTTGGTACCGGGATTGATAGTGAAACTATTGAAGAAAAAAATGATTTTTGGGAGTATGATCCTGATAAAAATACCTGGACACAGAAAGCAAATTTTCCTGGCGCTGCACGGGTAGGTGCAGCAGGTTTTTCAATTGGTGATAAAGGATACGTGGGATTGGGAAGAACCGATAATTTTCTTGTTTATTTTAATGATTTTTGGGAATATGATCCAACTAAAGATGCCTGGACACAAATAGCAGATTTTGGTGGAACGGAAAGATATGCCACCACCACGTTTACTATAGGAACAAAAGCTTATGTGGGTATGGGTACCGAAAGAAAAGTATCGGAATTTTATTTTTTAAAAGATTTCTGGGAATATGATCAACAAACAAACACCTGGACGAGGAAAGCAGATTTTGGAGGTAATTCCCGGGAACAGGCTTCGGCCTTTGTTATTAGTTCCAAAGGATTTGTAGGAACTGGGTTTAATGGTAATGATCTGAAAGATTTTTGGGAGTATGATCCTGCTAACGATACATGGACAAGGAAAGCAGATTTTGACGGTGGACAAAGATATGCTTCCATAGGTTTTAGTATAAATGGTTATGGATACATTGGGATGGGAATGTCCACCATCAGGGAAAAAAGCGATCTATGGCGATATAATCCACATATTTTTACAAGCAAGGCAGATACTACAACTGTCCCGGCTACCAGGTCAAAAAATGTAATGATAAAATATTAAGCCCTCTAAAAGTACACTGAATAAATCATCTGCCAGGAATAATTCACTCAGGCACCTTTGTTTACATCACTTATTGCTAATCGTCAAACTTAGTAAATTCGAACTTTACACTTATTTATGGACCCGGACACTTGTTAAGGCTTATAGTCCATTTACTAAAACCTTATTGGAAATAAAAAATTGATGATATAGTTTTATTACAGGATAAAAGTTTAAGTCCGGAAAAGGTATTAAATGAATATTTGAACAATTATTGTGCTGCCTGATCTTCCACGCTCTTATTTTTTCCATCTGTTTCCTCTTGAAAAACAAAAAACATTGCAATAATGTGATGCGGGAACTCTTTTGTTAGTAAAGCTTACCAGAATGAAAAAAACTTATCTGTTTTTGCTGTTGTTGTAAACCACCGACCAATCCATCTTGTTCTCAAAGTTATCTACTTGTAGTTTTATGGAAAAACTTTTATGCAAAGCAAAGAGGAAACATAAGATTGCATGTTTGTCAAATATTACAGCATCGCAAAAAGCAGACTCAACCAGCGGATCAGGTATAAAGAATCTGGCATTACTTATCATACCATTCATTACTGTGAAAGATGACAGTGTCAGCATGTTCGATTATTCTATAACTATATAAATATTTTAGTATGAAAAGAATTATTTCGTTATTGTTTAGTGTAATTAGTGTAATATTTATTATGTGTAGAAAAGATGACTCATCTAAGTCGGAACAAAACCTCCCTAAGATAAATAATGTTGAATGGACAGTTATGTCTAATCCTACTGATCCAATGCTGGTTATGGCTAAATCAGAGAATAGCCAAATTGAATTATATGGTGATAGAGACGATGCTGGAATTCCGTCCAAGCTGAAAGAAATTGTTATAAAATCGAGTACTGATACTATTTCCTTGGGTGTTGATGATCTTGATAGACCGACTTTCTACGAAAGCAAAAATAAGTTTCAGCTTAGATATTCGTGGAAGGATGAAACTCACGCGGACATATTTTATACTTCACAGATCCATAAAACAGTAATTAAAGTGCCTTTTGTTCTTAGCGATAAGTCAAAAAGAAATTTAACTAATAGTAATTCAGCTAAAGTCGAAAAAAAGGCGGCAAAAACTACTAATAATATTATCGTCGATGTTACGGAGTGCGGAAAACCGATAACATCAGATATAGGGACAGTACATGTCGACGTTAAAACCTTTCCAGGTGAGGAAATAATTACAACCATACGAGCGACTTTTGAAAATGGAAAATATGTAGCTAAGCTTCCACAAGAAACAACTAAAAAAGTGTTTCCCTCTCCAACGGTATGTCGGCAAATAAAAACACTTATTGGTGATGCTTGCAAATTTGTTAATCTTCCTGCATTTAAGGAAAGTATTTTATTTGTCTGTACTAATTTTATCTATTTTGTTCCTCAGTCGGCCCCTGTCTGTGCTGTTCTCGTTCCAACTGCAGCAGCTGCTGCTATATTTTGTAAAGTTTTTAATGATAGATTTGTCGATAGATTTATTTGCAATGCTACATACCAATATAGTATATATGGGAGTGGTATATCACTGCAGCCACGCATATTGTACAATTCAAATTCAATTTATGGATCGAGTAAATCAGATCTAATAGGCGGTCCTCAAACTTTCAATCTGACGTTAGACATTCCGGGAGGTTCGAATACTATTATACCTACTTCAACATGTGGTTCCTATACATGGTCAATTACAGGAGAAACATATTCGAATTCAGGAAAGTACCTTCATATTAGTAATCCCGGGGATTGCGCGGACACAACTACTTTAGACCTCACTATAAAAAACGAAATCTATACCATTACTCAAACAGCTTGCGATTCTTATACTTGGTCAACCGGAACTGGTGCCACTTATACCGAGTCTGGATTATATGATTTTGTAACTACAGGACAAGAAGGTTGTACTGTTACAACGACATTGGATCTAACTATAAACAAAAATTGTGACAATGACTCTGTATTGTTACATTTCGAGACTGTTTCTTCTTTTGACAATAACCCATTTTCTGTTGTCAAGATTATCGGAGGCCCATCTTTTAATGTAGGGCCAACGGCTCAAGTACATGAGTTTAAAATGTTGCCGGGGACCTATGAAATTGAAATGACAATGGGCACAGATAGGACCTATTTTCTTGTCTCAATAGAGAAGGCAAACTGTTACCCGTGTTTCTTATTTTTTACGCAATTAGTTTTTCCAGAAACTAGCTTTAAGGGAACGTTTACAGTTTATTAGAATTCAGTAGCTACCTTCCGACTTCCTGATAAGAATTATAATGCATATAATTTTAATTGATAATGTGCAGGAGCCTACAGAACAGTTTACGGTACAATTAAGTAAACCTGTAATTGTCGCAAGAAATAAAGGCATTGGTACTGTAACTATCCTGAATGGGGCGCCATCAACATTAATGACAAAAACTGCAAAGACCCAGACGGGTGAAGGGCAAATGATGGTAAACAAATTAAAAGTACATGCGATGCCTAATCCATCTAATCATTACTTCACAATCATTACGCAAGGAAATGCAGGTCAGAAATTGAATATAACAGTTTTTGATGTATTAGAAAGGCTGGTAGAAGCAAGAAACAATATGCCAGCAAACGGAAACATAAGAATCGGGGATGAATACAGGCCAGGTATATACTTTATAAAAGTAGTACAAGGAAATGAAATAAAAACTCTCAAACTTATCAAACAATCAGATTGACTGAGCCATTAATCCCTTGCGCTCTAAAGCGTAAGGGATTAATTCAGTTTGCCTGATGCAGCATACAGAATTTCTTTATCATTAAAACATATTAGAATTAAAAAACTGGACTGCTTTTCCTGTTTCCATTCGCAATTCCACAGTTCTGTATTGTATTCCTTAAAACCCATCGTAACGTAACCCACCAGCCAAGTACACGGTCAGTTCAATAATACTGCATGGTACATTTGCTCTCAATCATTTTATAGAGTTATGGATCAAGGTGCAAACAAGATAGCTCGTTTGAGACGTTCAAAAATTCAGATAGAAGAACTGCT
>JBGTNK010000104.1:0-26950 GCA_041743125.1 Chitinophagaceae bacterium | reverse complement strand
GAATTGGTAGGTGTTGTACAAGGTGCCAAAAAATTTTCTTTGCACTTCTTTGATTCCATCCAAATCAAACTTCATATTGTCCCATGGCGAAGCATTGGTAATAAGATACCACCGGGTAGCATCGGCGCCAAATTTTTCAATTGTTGCAAATGGATCGACCACATTGCCCAGGCGCTTACTCATTTTATTGCCATTCTTATCCAGCACAAGACCGTTACTAACCACATTTTTGAAAGCAACAGAATCAAACAATAAGGCACCAATAGCGTGAAGTGTATAAAACCATCCGCGGGTTTGATCAACCCCCTCACAAATAAAATCAGCGGGAAAGTTTTGTTGAAAGGTTTCCTTATTCTCAAAAGGATAATGCCATTGGGCATAGGGCATAGCGCCACTATCAAACCAAACATCGATCAGGTCAGGAACTCTTTTCATCGGTTTACCCGTATAGCTGACCAGTACAATATCATCCACATAAGGTTTATGCAGATCTAAAATCCCTTCATGCAAATAATGTTTGTTAACATCGCCGCCCAATATTTCACTGGCTTTACGAATACCATTGTTTAACTCCTCGATTGACCCGACACATACTTCCTCCTCTCCATCTTCCGTTCTCCATATAGGTAACGGTGTTCCCCAAAAACGACTTCTACTCAGGTTCCAGTCTACCATATTTTCTAACCAGTTTCCAAAGCGTCCATCACCGGTTGATTTTGGTTTCCAGTTAATGGTCTTATTCAATTCAACCATTTTATCTTTTATCGCCGTGGTTTTAATGAACCAGGCATCCAACGGATAATAAAGGATAGGCTTATCTGTTCTCCAGCAATGCGGATAATTATGTTCGTACTTCTCTACTTTAAAAGCACGGTTCTCTTTTTTAAGCTTTACCGCTATGTCAACATTTACGTCTACAAAGTTTTGCTCATCCTTATAATTCTTTACAAACCGATTACTGAATTCGCCCAAGCCTTCTACAAATTTGCCTTGCTTGTCTACCATTGTCAGAATTCCAATACCATATTTCATTCCCACCTTGAAGTCGTCCGCACCAAATGCCGGAGCAGTATGAACAATACCGGTGCCATCCTCGACCGTTACGAAACTGTCCACCATTACACGGAATGGTTTTGCATCAGGAGTTATTTCCTGAACTGCTTTTAAGGAGTTGGCTTCGTATGGAAGTAGTTGTTCATATTCAGCTCCTTCAATAAATTTTCCCTTAAACTCCTCTAATATTTTCCAGGGAAGTATTTTGGCTTCTGCGGAGTAATGTTCAAAGTCGCCATTCTCTCCTTCCGCTTTAAAATATTTACCCAATAATGCTTTTGCAAGAACAACATTAACTGGGTTATGCAAATAAGGATTAAAAGTTTTTACTAAAACATAATCTATGTTTGGACCTGCCGTCAAACCAAGATTAGAAAGCAATGTCCAGGGAGTAGTGGTCCAGGCAAGAAAAAAGACTTCATCATTTCCCGAGGCATCAAATAAGAATTTTGATTTTTCATTCCTCCCGGCCTTAAACATAGCCACAGCACTTGTATCCTTTACATCTTTATATGTTCCAGGTTGGTTCAGTTCATGTGAACTTAAACCGGTGCCTGCCGCAGGTGAATAAGGTTGAATACTCACACTTTCATACAACAATCCTTTCTTATACAATTCACTGAGAAGCCACCAAAGGGTCTCTATGTATTCATTCTTAAAAGTTATATATGGATCATTGAGGTCAACCCAATACCCCATCTTCAGCGTTATCTCATCCCATTTGTCTTTGTACCGCAGTACTGCTTCGCGGCATTTCTGGTTATATTCTTCAACAGAAATTTTTTTTCCGATATCTTCCTTTGTAATTCCTAACTCTTTTTCCACCCCTAATTCAATAGGCAGACCGTGAGTATCCCAGCCGCCTTTTCTCTTAACCTGGAAGCCCTTCATTGTTTTGTAGCGGCAGACCAGGTCTTTCAACGTTCTTGAAATTACGTGATGAATTCCGGGCATTCCGTTAGCACTGGGGGGGCCCTCATAAAATACAAAGGGGATAGCCCCTTCCCGCAAAGACACACTTTTTTCAAAAGCCTGGCTTTCTGTCCATTGCAAAAGAATTTCCTGCTCGAAGGCTGGTAAATTTAAACCGGTAAATTCCTTGTATTTTTTTGCTGACATTTTCTTTCCTGCCTCTTTTTTTAAGGGGGCAAAGGTAGGTAAATTAAAGGGCTGTTTTTTTCAAATAAAGCAGGAATTAAAATAGAAAAGCCTTTCATCTTTATTCAAGATGGAAGGCTTTCCCACAAAATCAGCAGTTACAATTTTGCACCCAAACTCAGGAAGAAAGTTCTTCCATCGCCAGGCAATGCGCCGGGACCAGGATAACCTCCGGCACGACGGGTAAAATATCTTTCATCAAATAGATTATTAATACCAGCTTTAATATTTAATCCTTTATTGAATTTATATGTAGCAGTAAGGTCCGTGATGATGTAGGATGGAATTAAACCCGTTTGCCCATTGGAACTAACGGCCACTGTATTATTTGCATCACTAAAGGTTTCGCCAACATAACTAACCTGGCCAGTCAGCAGAAAATTCTTATACCCTGCAGAAATGCCGGACCGGATAATATGTGCTGGTGCATTCTCCACCTTCTTACCTTTTGTATTTGCATCTTTATGGTTGCTGCTATAGGTTGCATCGGTATACCCGTAGGATGTAAACAGAATGAGATCTGCATTTGGATGAACCGCGAAAGCCCGGAAAGGATTGAATTCTACATATCCCTCAATTCCTTTGCTGGAACTATTGCCAACGTTGGTTACCATTCTATAAGAAGGCGTGCCTGCTACCGTTACTGTACCAATACGGTTATTATACTGTAGGTAAAAACCGCTTACGTCAAATTGCAGGAAGTCTTTTACTTTACCGCGGTAACCCAGATCAATATTATATCCTTTAGCATCTTTTAATTGGGGATCTATTACATCAGTAGAAGGGGGCGCCTGCAAGTTGGCAAACTGTATGGGCCGGTACGCCTGGGTATAATTGGCATAAAACTCGGTTCCACTCGTAATATGATACTCAGCCCCGATGCCGCCCAATAAAAAGCTACGGCTGCGTTTAATGTTTTGAAGAATGACGGGAGACCCGCTACCATCATAGCCATCCTGGCCGGTGGCACGGCCTTCAAGCCATTCGTACCGGACACCTGGCACTATTAAAATCTTATCGGTTAACCGGAAAATATTTTCAACGAAAACGGCCGCATTTTTCGATTCAAAATCAATATCTCTGGGCCACTCACCACTTATATCTACATTGTAGTCTGAACCCGAGGTTCCCTTTCCATTGGCAATGCGATACGTGGTTCCCGTGTAAAGACGTACACCTCCCGAAAAGGTATTATCCATTTTTCCAATATTGTAATCAGATATAAAGCGGCTCTCCAATCCAAAGTTCCTGTACTTATCTTTTTGAACCGTTCGGCTGTTGTAATCCAGTGTTGCCGGGTTAATGCTGTCTTTGGTGGTTATTGAATTAAGGTAGCCTACGCTATTTCTGTTACCAATGGTGGCAAATAACTTTGTGTTCAATCGGGCCCTGTCACTGAATTTATAGTTTGCGATCAAGGCAGGATTTGTCCATTGAATATCAAACCAATTACGGCTCCGGAAGCTTTGCTTTGCATCCTGTTGTAGTTGTTCATCCGTTAACCCCCCGGGTTGCTGACTACGGATATGAGAATGCATGAGTTCACCCGTCAGCGAAAATTTATCCGTGATCTTGTATGTAATAGTACCGTAGCCTGAATTGGTGAAATATTGGCTGTTCTTTCTCCAGCCATTTCCATTGCGATGATCAAAGAAAGTATAATAATGTACCTTTTTTGTGTTTCCACCTACAGCATTATATGTATTGAACAAGCCGTTACTTCCCACTGTCTGTTGGGTTTCGATTTCGAACTGCTTTTTGATTTCACTACCATTGCGAAGAATATAATTAACCATTCCTCCAAACTGGGGCCCATACTGCAGTGAACCTTGTCCCCTTACTATTTCTATTCTTTGCACTGCCTGCATTTGCGGATTATAATAAGCCTCGGGATACCCAAAAGGGTCAGCGGCTATATCGTAACCATTCTGGCGGGTATTAAATTCCCAACTGCGATTGGCGCTCAGGCCTCTGGCTGCAATCCCAATTTGTATTCCACTGGGATCACTCTCCCATATATGAATGCCGGGAACTTTTGCCAGTACCTGGCGCATGGTGTTATTTACAATGTTTCCCTGCACGTTGTCCATTACAATCAATGCATTCTTTTTTCCGGCATAAATAGAAGTGCCCACTACTTCCGGCATTTGGTGGTAATCACTTTTGCTCTGACGGCCTACCACCGTTATTTCCGGCAAATATTTATGCTCAGGCTTTAACGTGTCAGTTTCGTTTAAGTTGGAGAAATCCTGTCCTGCTGCTAATAAACTACTTATTAATCCTGCTGTAACCAATATCCCTTTCATTTCTTTATTTACATTTTGTTGGCAGCAAATGTCTGCCAGGGCCATGGATTTATACTTACGGAATCCGTAAATCGGTTTACGCAATCAGAAATCTGACAGTGGCCTGACAATAAAAAAAGGGATCATCTGCTGACGATCCCCGTTACGCTCAATAAAATATCTTTATTCCACTATTACAATACCATTGGCAAGAACCCGTATTTCTTTCTCAGGTTTTGTTATGGAGGCAATTTCCTCTTTTGATTTCTTAGCGTCTTCTGCATAATGTCTCAATTCTGCAACGGAAGTAGTTTTCATTTTTACTTCTCCATCTATTACGACTGTTTTTCCCTTTGCGGCAAGGGGCAAAAAGAATCCATAATCTTTCATTTTGACCATCGCCGTGGTGCTATCATTTACTTTTAAGCGAAGCCAGCACCCTTTATTTGGACAAACTTCTATGATCTTTCCCCTGATCCTGGTTTCCATAGATTCAGTTTTCTCTAACGCTACAGGTACACTTGCAATATCAACGGCCCCTGCGGGTGAAATTTTTTTACCATACCACTCACCTGGTTTTGCCTCACCTTCCGGCGGTTGTGCATTAGCACTTAATACCAGAAATACTATTACAGAACACAGAAATGTTTTTTTCATGATCAGCTTTTTAAAATGAAGATGTCCGTTTACATAAAGATACTTTTTCTGATTAAGACGTTATCCATCTCACTTTTTCGTCCAGGGGCGCCCGGCTTGCCACCAAAGATGGTATTGCCACATGGCCTATATAAAAGAATCCTAATAACTTATCCTTTTCATCCAAACTAAAAAATGACTTCGCTTTTTCAAAATAGGTGATTCCACCCGTTGTCCAGTAACCGCCGAGGCCATAGGCAGTTACAGATAAGTAAATATTCTGTACAGAGCAGGCCACTGCCTCAATATCTTCCACTTCAGGAATATTTTTCCTGGTTGTTCTTTTCATACCAATGGATACGATATGGGAAGCTTTTAATGGCTGTAGCTGAAGTTTATTATAGGTACTTTCCTTAAACTGTGTGCCGGCCTCCCTTTTATATAAATCACTCTGAAAATTGGCCAGTCGCCGGAGCCCTTCGCCAGTAAAGACAGAAAATTGCCAGGGTTCTGAGCGTCCGTGATCTGGCGCCCACATAGCATTGTTTAAGATTTCCCTGATAATAGCATCATCAACTATTTTCCCCGGTTCAAACTGATCGGGAAAAACCGAACGGCGATTACGGGCAAGTTCATTGAATAAATTTGGATTCATGATGAAATTATTGTTCAAACCTTCAAAATTAGTTTCCATTACGGAATCTATTTGAATAAATCCAGAAAGACCTAAAAGACTGAAATGATCTATAGTTGTTCTTAATTCAAATCAACGAAAAAAACAGCCATTCCCGGCCTTGTAAAATTTTTTTTAGTCTCAAATTCCCGCTGGTATTGGGAAAAAAAATCTATGCACATTCTGTGAAAAACTACTTAGGAAATTTTCTATCATTTGATGTTACATTCGTTTCGAGTTCTTAATAAAATTAATATCGACGCTGAGCAGCCTTCCATCCACCTGCTGTTCTGCATTAGAAATAAATTCCATGTGACCAGCTTGGAATACAGACGACTGAAAGGCCATCAACCCTAAACATAAGGGAAAAGCAAAGTTACTTACCCATCTGTATGAAATACACAGAAGGGAAGGTGATCGGCTGGCGATACATCAAAGTCATTATTAATATTTTTTAAGACAAATGCGGGGAGGAAAATTTGACAGAAGCAAATTAGGATGCAGAATTTTTTTTACCGGGGAATCCAATTGACAACGATAAATTTTTAATATACTATGGCCGAAGAACAAGAAATATTGCTAAAAGAAAACAAAGACCGCTTTGTCATTCTTCCAATCAATTATCCCTCAATCTGGGAAAAATATAAACAACACGAAGCCAGTTTCTGGACTGCGGAAGAAATTGATTTGGGCGACGACATGAAAGATTGGAATGCGCTTAATGATGGCGAACGGCATTTCATTTCCCATGTACTGGCCTTTTTTGCCGCCAGTGACGGAATTGTAAATGAAAACCTGGCTGTAAATTTCATGAGTGAAGTACAGTTACCCGAAGCCCGTTGCTTTTATGGCTTTCAGATCATGATGGAGAATATCCATTCTGAAACATACGCATTATTAATTGACACCTATATCAAAGACCCGAAAGAAAAGGACCGGCTTTTTCATGCTATAGATACGGTTCCTGCGGTTAGGAAAAAAGCGGATTGGGCTTTGCGCTGGATTAATAACGGAACGTTTGCTGAACGCCTGGTAGCTTTTGCAGCGGTTGAAGGAATTTTCTTCAGCGGCAGCTTCTGTTCTATTTTCTGGATGAAGAAAAGAGGCCTGATGCCGGGACTTACTTTCAGTAATGAACTGATCAGCCGGGATGAAGGATTGCATTGCGAATTTGCCTGTTTACTATACAGCATGTTATCAAATAAGCTCACTGAGAAAGAAGTGCATGGTATTATCAGCGATGCAGTTACTATAGAAAAAGAATTTATTACCGATGCATTACCCGTGGACCTGATAGGTATGAACGCCAAACTAATGCAGCAATACATTGAGTTTGTTGCCGACAGATGGCTAACAGAATTAGGCTACTCCAAAATTTATAATGCCACCAATCCTTTTGATTTCATGGAGCTCATTTCCCTGCAGGGCAAAACAAATTTCTTTGAAAAGAGGGTAGGCGAATACCAGAAATCCGGAGTTATGAATGAAACCGGTTCAAAGGCATTCTCCATGGATGAAGATTTTTAATTCAATAACTACACAGAAGACTACTAACCAACTAAATTATAAATGACATGCATGTACTGAAACGCAACGGTAAGCAGGAAGCCGTTCACTTTGATAAGATCACGTCAAGGGTTATGAAACTCAGCTATGGTCTTACTTTGAAATCAGATGATATTATTGAGATAGCCAAAAAAGTGATCATTGGCATCTACAACGGAGTACCGACCACGGAACTGGATAACCTGGCGGCGGAAACAGCAGCTTCTTTCACTACCCGGCATCCTGATTTTGCAGTATTGGCCGCACGAATTGCAGTTAGTAATCTTCATAAGAACACGACCAAGTCTTTTTCGGAAACTGCTTCTCTGCTCTATAATTATATAGACAACAAAACGGGGGATAAAGCTCCGTTGATAGCTGATGATGTGTATGAGATCATAGAGCAAAACGCAGACCTGCTGGATGCCTCTATCATTTATGAAAGAGACTACCATTTCGATTTCTTCGGTTTTAAAACGTTGGAAAAGTCGTACCTGCTAAAAGTAAATGGAAAAATAGTGGAGCGTCCGCAGCATTTATTTATGCGGGTCGCATTAGGAATTCATAAGGCAGATATTGCTTCCGCTATAGAAACCTATAACCTGATGAGTGAGAAATGGTTTATACATGCCACTCCTACTCTCTTTAATGGCGGCACACCTAAACCCCAAATGAGCAGTTGCTTTCTTCAAAGCATGAAAGAAGATAGCATTGAAGGGATTTATGAAACATTAAAAAATTCGGCGCTCATTTCCCAATCTGCTGGTGGCATCGGCTTAAATGTTCATAATATCCGCTCTACAGGTAGTTACATCAAGGGAACAAATGGTACCAGCAATGGCATTATACCCATGCTTCGTGTTTTCAACGATACGGCACGGTATGTAGACCAGGGTGGTGGTAAACGTAAAGGTGCTTTTGCTATATACCTGGAGCCCTGGCATGCCGATGTATTTGGATTTTTAGATCTCCGCAAAAATCATGGCAAGGAAGAAATGAGAGCAAGAGATTTGTTCCTGGCATTATGGATACCTGATCTGTTTATGAAGCGGGTGGAAGACAATGGTCAGTGGAGTTTGTTTTGTCCTAACGAGGCCAAGAACCTGCACACCACACACGGAGACGAGTTTGATGCCCTGTATGAAAAATATGAAAAGGAAGGAAAGGCTAAAAAAACAATTCCGGCACGAGATCTTTGGAATGCCATCCTGGAAGCGCAGATAGAAACCGGCAATCCTTACATGCTGTATAAAGATGCAGCCAATAAAAAATCAAACCAGCAAAATTTAGGTACTATACGCTGCAGCAATCTTTGCACTGAGATCATTGAATATAGTGATGATAAAGAAACCGCAGTTTGTAACCTGGCCTCTATTTCATTACCGCGATTTGTTGAAGGCAAAAAATTCAATTTTGAAAAACTACTGGAAGTAACACAGATCATCACAAAGAACCTGAATAAGATTATTGACAACAATTATTATCCACTGGAAGAAACGAAGAGAAGTAATTTCCGCCACCGGCCCATCGGAATTGGAGTGCAGGGCCTGGCAGACGTTTTCATGCTACTGGGTTTACCTTTTGAAAGTGATGTAGCCAGGGTGCTTAACAAGAATATTTTTGAAACCATCTACTATGCTTCATTGGTAGCTTCAAAAAATTTAGCAAAAGAATCAGGTGCATACGAAACTTTTAAAGGTTCGCCTCTATCAAAGGGTATTTTCCAATTTGACATGTGGAATGTGGAGCCAAGCGACCGGTATGACTGGGGATCACTCAGAAAAGAGATAAAAGAGCATGGTGTAAAAAATTCGCTTCTGCTTGCCCCTATGCCAACGGCATCTACCTCGCAGATATTAGGGAATAATGAGTGCTTTGAGCCCTATACATCCAACATTTATAACCGGCGTGTACTCAGTGGTGAGTTTGTAGTAGTGAATAAACATTTGCTGAAAGACCTGATGGGTCTCGGGCTTTGGAATGACGCAATGAAACAACGTATCATAGCCGCTAACGGTTCTATCCAAAATATCAACGAAATTCCGGCCAACCTGAAAGAGATATATAAAACAGTTTGGGAAATAAAACAGCGTACTATTATTGATATGTCGGCTGACCGTGGTGCATTTATTTGCCAGTCGCAATCACTTAACCTGTTTGTAGAACAACCCAATTTCGCCAAATTAAGCTCGATGCATTTTTATACCTGGAAGAAAGGATTGAAAACCGGTATGTATTATTTAAGAACCAAAGCAGCCACAGATGCTGTGAAGTTTACCGTAGATTCCGATGTGATGAAACAATCAACTTTAGATAAAGCCCAGGCGGTAGAGGAGATCTCTTGTTCGCTCGATAACCCGGAAGGATGCATCAGTTGCGGATCATAGGACTTACTAATGGACGGTTAATATTAAAGGAACATTTTTTGTTCCTTTTTTTATTTGTTCTTTCAGTAGCATTAAACGATTTTAATCCAGGCCATTTTTCCTAAAGATGTTTTCGTCTTACCTTGTAGCCACAAAATCAACTATTATGGTATCAAAACTTATACAGGAAGCGCTGAATAAACAGGTGCAGATGGAATCTGAATCTTCCCAGGCCTATCTGGCCATGGCCTCTTGGGCCGAGATTCAGCCAGGACTTGAAGGTGTAACTAATTTTTTCTACCAGCAGTCTGATGAAGAAAGAGTGCATATGCTCAAGTTGATCCGGTTTATCAATGAAAGGGGCGGCTTTGCCATGATACCCGCTTTGGCTCAACCCATTGTTACATTCAAATCAATTAAAAGTGTTTTTGAAGAATTTTTGAAACATGAATTAAGGGTCAGCGATAGTATCAATGATTTGGTTCATCTTTCTTTAACTGAAAAAGATTATGCAACTCATAATTTTTTACAATGGTACGTTAACGAGCAAATAGAAGAAGAAAGAACAGCAAGAACGTTAAATGATAAACTTGAACTGGTAGGGGATGACAAGGGCGGCCTGTATTTATTTGACCGGGATATAATGAACTACCGCGGAGCCGGAGGAAAAAAATGATCTGATAATTACGCATTGTTTTTAAGTACTCATCGTTTGACATTCGTTTACTTGCTGCATCAAAAACCGGATTCAGAATTTATAACTGTAGCCGATCCTGAACACCTGCGTTTCATAATAATCCGTGCTGATAATACGAAAGTTGTTACCCACAATATTTTTCCGGATCCGTAAGGTGTTTAGCAGGTCCGTTGCATTTAAGTACAATTCACCCTTACTTTTTTGAATTGCCTTTTTTACTCCAAGGTCCATTGAAAACCTTTCACTGATCTTTCCCTGCGGAATTATATCAGGAGCCACATAAATAGTTGTCCATTGTATATCAAAATTATCAGGTAAATGAAACAAGCTATTTAGTTTTATATTTCCCGACCAGGCTTTTTCTGTACTGGCTGTATAAGTAACCGGCACCGGGTATTTATTGACCACGGTAAAAGCACCAATTTTATTTTGGTAAAAATTTATATTTAAATTAAGGTTAAGCCTTTTTCCTGCCCGATGGCTTGTCACTAATTCCATACCGGTATTATAAGCATCCCTTGCATTTTGAAATACTGTATAAATGATATTGTTTCCGGGAGCCGTCGTGCCGATCCTGGTAATTGCATTCCTGCTTATGCGATGATACAATGCAGAATAAAAATATCCCTTTGTCCAGGCTTTTTTATACCCTAATTCAAAACTTTGGGTAAACTGTGGTCGTAGCCCGGGATTACCAACTTTAAGTATTTCCGGTTCGTCATATTTTGGAAATATTCTTATGTCCCCCTCATCAGGCCTATCAACCCGGCGATTGTAAAAAAACGATATTTTATTATTATCATCGAGGTTAAAGCCCAGCCTTACACCAGGAAAAGGCTGAAAATAGTTATAGCCATCATTTTTATATGTGTTATGATTTGGGTTAACGGTATAAATAAGGTTTACATATTCAATTCGTAATCCTGCTTCCATTTCAAACCGTTTGGCTTCGAATATGTAATTCCCATATAAAGCGGGTATTATTTCATTGTACCTGGCCCAACCCGCAGCATTTACATCCAGTGGAGAATTAATGCCCGGTAAAAACCGCATATCAGCAGGAATAAAACGCCACCGGAATTTCACTCCGGTTTCCAGCCGGCCATTTTTTAATGGTTTTATATAATCAAGGTTTATATCAGTTACATTTTCATCAGCAATCAGCATGAAGGTGTCTCTGCCAGTATAAGAAGGCCTCCTGTCTGTCAGGAAATACTTTTCATCTTCCCTATGAAAAGTATAATTCAACCCTATATTGAGCAGGTGACCGGGTTGATAGAATTTGTGCTGGTAAAGGACCGATGCCGTAGCAGCTGTATTAATTTCATATTCATAAAATTGCCAGAGCCTTGTTGCATTTGTTTGTTTACTGTCAAAGTAAGGTATATCCCCATGATCCCTCACCAGTTCATAGCTATATAAGCCCGACACAGTGATTGTATTATTTTCATTCACAAACCAATCAAAGCCTGTTTTAACAGAACCTACGGTAGTTATTCGATTTCGCTTCACCTGTTGTTGTATGGTATCTCCATTATCATAATACCTGTAGGCGAATTCATTTCTGTTAAGCGTTTCATTATATATATAATCGGCCTGGATAAAAGTATTGATCTTGTTTTTACGAAAATTAAGAGAGAGTGAAGGGTTTATTTTTGGTGTAGCCTGGTACTGGGGTCTTATTCCGGGAAGATTGGATCGTTTTATCCATAGTGCACCCAACCCGGTGGTAACACCTATCTTTCCATTTAAGCCATCCTGTTTTTCCTTTTTGTAAATGATATTAATAATTCCGGCATTCCCATTTGCATCATACTTTGCAGAAGGATTATTAATGATCTCTATACGTTCAATAGCGGAAGCTGGTATATTATCAAGGGCGGCCTGGTTGCCAAAACCGGTCAAGGCTGTTTGATTTCCATCTGTTAAAACGGTTACACGGCTACTTCCTCTCAATTGCACTTTCCCGTTTTCATCCACCGTTATGCCTGGGAGATTTTTCATAGCCTGCAAAACAGATCCCCCCTGCTGGCTGATATTTTCCGAAAGCTTAAATGATTTCCTATCCATCTTTTCAGAAACAGCCTCCAGCTTACTGGCTATGATCACCTCACTTAATGTGGATTTATCAAGCATCAATTCAACAGTACCAAGGTCAAAATATTTATTGAGTTTTCCTGCCCGAAATGGAATTTGGGTTGTGATAAATCCTACGTTGCTGATTTCAATAACATACTCCCCCTCGGTTAAATTTTGAACTGAGAAAAATCCTTTATCGTTAGAAACAACTCCAGCAACAAAGCTGCTATCCGGTAATCTTTTTAAAACAATATTCGCATAACTAATCGCTGATTTATCAATCCCACTTTTTACTATGCCGGAAATAGTTGCATTTTCCTGTTGTGATAAACAAACTTTCGATAGAACAAAAAGTAAAATCAGCAGGGAGGTCTTGCGGATCATTGAATGAATATTTTGGATCATATCTAACTATAAAAATCCGGAAAAATTCCGGATTTGAACTGGCCGTTTATAGAATATATTCATATAGAAATGCACATAGTATTGGAAAACTGGCCAGGATAAGATTGTCATTCCAGATTGCGCGGGCCGTGCAAATTCTTCCTTAACCATTATTTGTCTTTTGTGATTTGCGGCAGTTATTAAAAATTATTTGTGAGCCTGGCTAATTTATAAAGTAGGAAATAATTCCGGTAATGATCAATACCAACCCGGTGATGATCCCGGCATTATGCTCCCAGGTATGCCAGTTGAGTTTCAATAATCCTTTATATACAATGCGTATCCAGATCAGCATACCGGCAATGGTAATGACGGAATACATGATGGCAATACCTGCCAAAACAGACCAGCCTTTGCTTCCTGCCAGGAGAAAATAGGCTTCAATTTCCATACAGGGTGAAAGAAACATGGCAAGGATCAATGCAAGAATGATCGATCGCTTGGTTCGCTTTTCAATTTGTTGCTGATCCAAATGAAAATGATGATGCTTGTAATGCTGGATTACAAAATAAAACCCGATCAAAATCAGCATGGTTGGCCCTACTACATGTGTAAAACTGTCTATGTACTGCGTCAATTGTTCACCCAGCAAACCAAGTAAAATACCAATCATAACCGTACTGACAACGTGGGCCATTCCGGCTATAAACGTTACCCGGCTGGTTTCTCCCAAACTCCAGCCTTCCTTTTTGCCAATTGCCAGTACCGGCAACCAATGGTTGGGAATTAAAGCATGCAATAAACTGATCAAAAAACTACCTATTATTATACCTGACATCCATGATCCTTTAGCCGGTTTATAAAAAAAGTTGCGGAACTGCTTCGTCTCGCAACTTTGCGTTTTTGAAGAAAATTGTTAGGCCCATAGCGCTCCGGCCATTCCCAATACAGAGGCCAGCAGCATGACACATTTCCAGCAATATGTTTTTTTCATAATGATCGTTTTTATTACTGTAAAAATACATGATAAACAGAGTACTGCATGTTAATGTTAATGGAGACAGGTGATAGAAAATATCATATTTGAAACAAAGCAAAAAAATTATTCCACCTTTTCCTCTCCTTTCTTTGCCAGCTCAACTATATCACCTTTTGTAAAAAGAACAGATTTTAAAATGATGGCCCATTCCGGTTTTTTGCGAAGAAGAAATTCTAAATCCATACCGAAATGCTTCATCTCTTCCTGCTGTGCATTTTTCATAATGGCTTTTGCTGTCTTATCTTTTTCGACAGCTATTCTTTGCTCATACCAGCCAATAGCTTCTGCTTCTTCAATTAAAGAGGTTACCATTCTTGCAAAAGTTCTTACTTGCGGAGAAAGTTCTTCAGGTGGTTCATGATACTGATCAAATCCCATAACAAAAATTTTAAGAGAGTGATTAATGAAGCTTCTAAATACTTTTCTGCCTGAATGTTTAATAAATTGTTGTTTCCCCGTGATATTTTGCTGATCCGGAAAATTTTAGTTCCCATATTTTTATCTGTGAACAGGAATTAAATTCAGAACATAACTTATCGCAACAATAATTCGCAAGGCTTCAGGCCAGTGTGTTTTTTGAAAGCAGTAGAGAAATGAGATATAGAAGAATAACCAAGCATCTGGGAAACTTCGGTAACGCTGAGGCCTTTTTCATAAAGCAGGTACCTGGCATGTTCCATTCGCTGGCTCTGGTAAAAATCAAAAATGGTAGAACCAAACATTTCTTTGAATCCTTTTTTCAGGTAGCATTCGTTCATGGCTACTTTACGGCTCAGTTCCTTAATGGTAATGGGCTCGCCGATATGCTGAATCAATACATCCCTGGCTTTAGATACCTTATCCCTGTCGGCTTCATTGGCCAGGAACTTACAATTGATGACATCAATTTCTTTATCCCCGATCATGCAATCCATGCTATGCAGCAACAGCATCTGCATTTGCGCATTGATATAAATGTTTTCGAGACTATCTGAATAATTATGATTGAGCAGGGACTCAATAACCATTCTTGTTTTACTGCAAAGTGCCAGTATCTTGGTAAAAGAAGATTGGTGTTTAAAGTTCAGGATGTCTTCGCTTAGGGAATCGCTGGAACTCCTGGGCTTTACAAATTGGGATAATAGAGCGGGTGAAAACCGAAACCCTAAAATATCTACACTATCGGCCTTATCTACACAGTTTTTTGAAACTCCGGCCCTGCACATATTGCATTCTGTATCTTTCTGCTTACAATAAACATTGCCGGAAACACAAAATTTTAATTCAAGGTAATTCTCACCAGGATTACTTTTTTCGTAATGATAAACAAGTATCCCGGTATCTTCCATGTTCCATAAGTTATTCCGGCTATACCTTTTAATTGAATATTGAACGGAACCGGGCATTTGCTGCTCTTTTTCATGCAACATTTCCAATTGTTCCTGCATAGGCGCTTGCTTGTACGCAAGGGTTAATATATCCGGGGGAGTAAACATACAGAACCGCAAATTTACAGGTCATCTTCCAATATTCAGCATTCAAATAGTTTTGGTTTACCGTACGGCCTAAAAAAATATCCATTTCTGAGTGTAACAATTACCTTTGCACGATCTCCGCTTTGGCGGATGTTTTTTTATCAGAAAACCGAATGATTCATCCACATACATACATTCATCCCAATGCCAAGCTGGCGACAAATGTAAAGATTGACCCCTTTACTGTCATTCACCAGGATGTAGAAGTAGGCGATGGTACCTGGATAGGTTCTAATGTGACCATTATGGAAGGAGCCAGGATCGGAAAGAACTGCCGTATATTCCCGGGTGCTGTTATTGCGGCTATACCCCAGGATCGCAAATTTGATGGCGAACGAACGACGGTTGAAATTGGGGACAACTGTACCATTCGTGAATTTGTAACCATTCACCGCGGCACATCAGACAGGATGAAAACAGTTGTTGGCAATAATTGCTGGATACTGGCCTATAGCCATATCGGGCACGATTGCATTATTGGCGATAATTGCACACTTAGTAATAATTCACAGCTGGCGGGTCATGTGGTTCTGGGTGATTGGGTGGGGATCGGTGGCGTTTGCGCCATTCATCAATTTGTACATGTAGGTCAGCATGCATTTATTTCCGGAGGTTCGCTGGTAGGTAAAGACGTACCTCCATATATTAAAGCTGCCCGGCAGCCATTGAGTTATGCCGGGGTCAATTCCGTAGGTTTGAAACGGCGGGGCTTTACTGTTGAGAAGATCAATCACATACTTGACATTTATCGTATTCTTTATAATAAAGGACTAAATACTTCCCAGGCATTGGAATTCCTTGAAGAAGAATTTTCGGCCACTGATGAACGTGACGAAATCGTTACGTTTATCAATGAAAGCACAAGGGGTATCATCAAACGTTTCACCAAAGGCAATGGCGATGAGGATAACGCTTTCTGATGCCGGTAAACGATTCAACCGCGATTGGATTTTCAGACATTTCACTTACAGTTTTGAATCGGGACAATCTTACGCTATTACCGGGCCCAATGGTTCAGGAAAGAGTACACTGCTGCAGGTGATCAGCGGTGCCATGCATTTTAATGAAGGCAGTTTAAAGTTTGAAGGCAAAGGTCAAAGTACCAATGGCAAAAATGAAAGTGGAGAAATTGCTCATGAAGTAATCTATAATGAGGTTTCCATTTGCGCTCCTTATTTGGAAGTGGTAGAAGAAATGACCCTGAAAGAGTTCTTCGATTTTCACCTGGGTTTCAAACCTTTTTTACCCGGCATCAGCACCCCTTTTATTATCACCACTCTTGGTTTGGAAAAGGCAGCTGACAAACAGATACGGTATTACTCTTCCGGTATGAAACAGAGAGTGAAGCTGGCCCAATGTATTTTCTCAGATACGGCCATTGTTTTACTTGATGAACCCTGTACTAACCTGGATGCCGCAGGAGTTGATTTATATCACCGATTAATAGAACAGTATTGCAAAAAACGGTTGGTGATAGTAAGTAGTAACGACGAAGTGGAGTATAAATTTTGCGAATTAAGTCTCAGCCTGGCGGACTACAAATAAAATCTATCATTATTTCCCATTCTCATTTTGAAAAGGAACAGATGTCGTCCCAATAAAATTGATTTATGGTTGGAAATAATTGAAATGTTATTCCACTCCAGTTCCGAATTTTTCTTGCATATTGTCTCTATAAAAGTTGCTCTGCCTTTTGCAGGGTCAGCAACCTGAGTTTATCTCCCACTACCCATACAATATCACCTACCCTGAATATATAAGAAGAATCGGGATTCACCAGCCTGCCCTGCTCATTTTCCACGCCCACTACTATGCCGTGTATCTTCTCCCGTATAGCACCTTCCCTAATGTTCTTATCTGCAAAGGCTGACTTTTCTCCTATAATAAAATGCTCCAATACTACCTCTACCGGTTTTCTTTCTACCTCCATTGACTTAGCCACTTCTAATTCTGTTCGAAAAATATCAATCTGGTCATCAGTACCTATAACTGAAATAATATCGCCGGGAAAAATAACCTGGTTACTTTTTGGGGTATTAAAAGTATTCTTTCCCCTTTCAATCATAGCGACATTGATCCCATATTTTTCCCGCCATGCCAGCTCCCGCAGTGTTTTCCCTATGCCTGGCATATCAGCACTGATTGCCAGTTCCGCCATGTGTGCATCCCACGGAGCCTCTAATTTTTTCTGGCCCTTCAATCCATCCCGCTCGTAATAATTAGCGAGGAAACGGTTACTGATGCGGGAATAAAGTAATTGAATCCTTTTTGAAAAAAAGACCAGTAAAAGAAACATTACTATGGTGGTTATTATGGCGATTTGAGGGGAGAAAAACCGGTCCACCAAAAATCCAATAAGAACTATCGAAATACCTGCTCTGAAAACCTGTAAAACCAACATCCCGGTCCGGTATTTATTTTGCCGGTTAAATTTCTCAACCAGGTCACTTTGGTGACGTTTAATAGCCAGTGACCAAAGAAAAGGTGCCATTAGCAGTAAAGTAAATACAGCTCCGGCAATAGTGGTCCAGGTATTTTCACCCAGGGTGCTGTGCGTATAGGGCAAAACGTAATAAGAAGATAACATAACTATGGCCAGGGTAATGATAGAAACGATCAACGTATTAATGATCCTTCCCCTTGCGTATACCTGCCAGTCGGTACTGCTGGATATAGTTTGTGCCTTGTTACTGTACCGGTTTATAAATTGTATCCAGGATACGGGCAAAACTCTCTCCAGCCATTCATAAACCGGTTCCGATGCCTTAATCAGGTAAGTAGAAGTAAATGTTGTAATTGCTGAAACCGCTACAGCGATAGGGTATAAAAAATCGCTTGTAACATTCAATGTTAATCCAAGTGTTGCAATGATAAAAGAAAACTCACCGATCTGGGTCATACTCATACCAGCTTGCACGGATGATTTTAAAGGCTGCCCTGCTATCAATGCTCCAACCGTGGTGCTAAATGATTGTCCAACGATGGTTACTAAGCAAATAATCAAAATAGGACCTAAATATTGAACCAACATATCCGGATCAAATAACATTCCCACTGAAACAAAAAAAACAGCTCCGAAAAGGTCTTTTACAGGCTTTACGAGGTGTTCAATTTTTTCAGCGAACACGGTTTCTGCAAGAATAGAACCCATAATGAATGCACCGAGAGCTGGCGAAAATCCAACCATAGTGGCCAGCCATACCATCAGCATGCAAAGAGACAGGGCAATGATCAACAGCATTTCGTCATTGAGAAACCGACGGGCTTTTCTCAAAAAAGTAGGCAGGAAAAAAATACCTGAAATAAACCATAGTGCTAAAAAGAAAACCAGGCGGGCTACAGCCATCAGCATTTCAATGCCTGCAAATTGCGCACTGACTGCAAGGGTAGAAAGTAAAACCAATAATAAAATTGCAACCAGGTCCTCCACAATCAGAATACCAAAAACCAGGCTGGCAAACTTATGGCCCTTCACCCCCAGTTCATCAAATGCCCGGATAATAATAGTAGTAGAAGAAATACAAAGAATACCTCCCAGGAATATACTGTCCATTCTTGACCATCCCAAAAAAGTGCCCAGTATATAACCAACAGACATCATAAAGCCAACTTCCACCAGGGCCGTAACGGAAGCTGGTGTGCCTACTTTCAATAATTTCTTAAAACTAAACTCTAATCCCAGGCTAAATAAAAGAAAGATCACACCAATCTCCGCCCAAACACTTATGCTATCCAATTCTGCAACGCTGGGTAAAAAGGCAAAATGCGGACCCACCAAAAACCCGGCAATAAGATAACCTAATACAAGAGGCTGTTTTAACCACTTGAATAAAACAGTGATTAAAGCGGCTGCTCCTAGTATAAGACCAAGATCAGATATCAGGCTTGGTAAATGAATCATATAATCCGCTTATGTTTTTAGAAAGGAATCTTACTGTACAAATCATCAAAATGGCAGCTGTTCAAAAAATAAATATTTGATCTGCCATTTAATCCGGAAAAAATAATCCCGGTTTTGATTTACCGGAATGGTAAAATAGAATTATTTACCAGGAGTCATTCTTTTAATACTCTTTCAACTTCTCTTTTGACTTTTGCTCTTACTTGTACCGGCAAAATATCAACTAATTGAAAAAAAACAAAGCCTGCTATCTTGTTTGAAAACAGAATATAGTTTTGACATTGGCTAACGGGAGCAGCCAATGTGCGGGAATGACCGCCTGCAGTAAAGCCCTGGAGAAGATATAAAATGATCCATTTTTGCATTGAGGCTAAGATACCGAAAAATAGGAAATCCTTTACCGGACAGGCCTTTGAACGCCGTAAGATAAAGTCAGAAACTAAGCGTTTCCTTTAATTTTATCGCTGGCTTGCAATCAATAAATTCAGGTCAGTAAACTTGAGATCAAACCGCTCACTCAGGTAAAAATTAGTTAAGGACCCTTTAAAAAGATAAATGCCGCTGCGTAAGTGCACCCGGTGCCATACTAATTTTTCAAAACCGCCTTCATCGCCTGCTTCTAATAATAATGGCATCAATACATTGCTGATGGCCTGGGAAGCAGTCCTGGAAAATCCGGAAGGAATATTGGGAACGCAATAATGGATTACACCATACTTCATGAAAATAGGATGTTCATGGGAAGTGATCTCTGAAGTTTCAAAACATCCGCCCCGGTCAATACTTACATCAATAACCACCGAGCCGGGCCGCATATTACTTACCATTTCTTCTGTAACCACCATGGGAGTTCTGCCTGTTTCAGATCCAAGTGCTCCCACGGCAACTTCACAGGTTTTTAATTGTTTCGACAACATCCTGGGTTCAATGACTGATGTCCACAGCCGATGACCAATATTATTCTGGAGTCTTTTTAACCGGTAAACACTATTGTCAAATACTTTTACAGAGGCACCCAGCGCCAGGGCCGCCCTGGCAGCATATTCCCCTACAATGCCTGCACCTATTATTATAACTTTTGTTGGGGCAATACCGGAAATCCCACCCAGCAACACACCTTTTCCATGATTAGCCGAACCTAAATATTGTGCAGCTATGAGCATGACAGCACTTCCGGCAATTTCACTCATACTGCGAACTATGGGATATGAATCACTGTCATCTTTCAGGTTTTCGAAAGAGATGGCCGTGATCTTTTTCTCCATCATTTTTTCTAACAATTCCGCTTTTAATACAGACAAATGAATAGGAGAAATGATTACCTGGCTTATTTGTAACAAGGGAAGATCTTCTTCAATAACCGGTGCACTTTTTACCACGATAGGCGCTTTATAAACATCGGCCCTGTCGTATACAATTTTTGCTCCTGCTTCGCTATAATCTTTATCACGGAAATGAGAGGCGTCACCTGCATTATGCTCTATTACTACCTGGTGGCCGTTGCTGATCAAAACACTTACAGCATCCGGAGTTAACGCAATCCTGTTTTCCTGGAAAGCTACTTCTTTCGGAATGCCAATCATCATCCCCTGGGCTTTGGGTTTTATATCGAGTGTTTCTTCTAAGGTTTCGTAGCTAAAAGAAGTACTGATCCTGGGTTTTTGCTGGCTCATGAAGTTGGTTGACGATAGTCTAACTGACTGTTTTCAAAATTAGTTAATTCCTATGTATTCTAATCTTTCGTAAAGAGGAATCTACCATATCAATGTACACATGAGCGGTATTTACAGGAAAAATACCCGGCGCATTATCCGGCCATTCTACAAGGCAAATATGATCGCTGTACAAACAATCTTCCACTCCCGCCTGTATAGCTTCTTCTTCGTTCTTCAGGCGGTAGAGGTCAATATGAAATATTTTTCCGGCATTATCTCCATTAAAATAATATTCATTGATAATTGAAAAAGTGGGACTGCCCACTGTATCTTTTACCCCTTTTACATCACAAAGCGCATGGATAAAAGTGGTCTTTCCTGCTCCCATATTTCCATGAAACGCAATGACGGTAGCATCCGGTATTGTTTGCCAGAACCGGGCTGCTATTTCCTTTATATTACCCAACGAAAAATAAAATTCCATTTCGCAAATGTAATTCCCCTGATTATTACCAGGTGCAAATATCAAATCCAATACCACCAGGCATATAAAAAACTGATCTTTTTCTAAAATCTATCATTTTAGCAACATGGTTGTGAACATATTTCCTTATTTCCAAAACCCGCCAATACCACTTTGGTAAATTTGCAACAAGAATACTTGCTATTTCGTTATAAAGGGAAGAAACCATTATGGAAAAAATACAATGGAAGGTAGATGGGATGGATTGTTCAAACTGCGCCCTCACTATTCGAAAATATCTTGAGAAGAAAGGTATGGAGGCCGTGAAAGTGAATTTTTCTACCGGCGATGTAAGTTTTGATATGAACGGGCATATTGCTCCGGCTACCCTTGCATCGGGAATAAAAGATTTGGGTTATGAAGTAAGCGACTTCGCCCAACCAACAATTAAAAAAAATAAACCTTTCTTTTCCACCCACCTGCAGCGTTTTTGGTTTTGTTTTCCTTTTACTGCTGTTTTGATGCTTCATATGATCCCGGGTTTGCATATTGAATGGTTGATGAACCCCTGGTTGCAATTAAGTCTTGCAATTCCTGTTTTTATAGTTGGCATGAGTTTTTTTGGGAAAAGTGCCTGGAAAAGTCTTCGCAATGGCATACCCAATATGAATGTATTGATAGCGATCGGTGCCTTAGCTTCCTTTATTTATAGCTTGTATGGAACGCTAAGCGGCCAGGCGGAGGATTATATGTTTTATGAAACAACGGCTACAATCATCACCCTTGTGTTTCTCGGAAATTATATGGAAGATGCTTCCGTGCAATCTACACAGCGGGCAATAAACAAACTCGCCAGGTCACAAAAAGTGATGGCAACGATGATTGCATACGATGATCAGCACCAGGAGCAATTATTTACAGTAGAAAGTGACCAGCTAAAGACGGGTGACCTTGTTCTGATTAAGTCGGGTGAACAAGTTCCCGCTGATTGTAAAATTCTATGGGGGGAGGCTGATGTTAATGAAGCCATTATAACCGGGGAAAGTATTCCGTTGCACAAAGCAGGTAAAAACAAATTAATTGGCGGAAGTTTAATTGAAAACGGAACTGTAAAAGCATATGTAACAGCTGCGGGGAATGATACCATTTTATCGGGTATTATTAATCTTGTAAAACAAGCCCAGGGTGAAAAGCCGCCTGTGCAACAGTTGGCCGACAAGATTAGCGCCATTTTCGTTCCGGCTGTGTTGGCCATCGCTTTGGTTACGCTTGCAGTAAACTGGATCGTTATAAAAGAATTTACTCCTTCCCTGATGAGAAGCATTGCAGTTCTTGTAATTGCCTGCCCTTGCGCAATGGGCCTGGCCACACCTGCTGCAATTGCCGTTGGCCTGGGAAGGGGAGCAAGAAATGGAATATTATTCCTCAATTCTACCAGCCTTGAATTATTCAAAAATATAAAGCAGGTTGTGTTTGATAAAACGGGTACATTAACGACAGGAAATTTTGAACTGTCAGAATATGCAGTTTTGCAGGGCGAAGATGCCAGTTTCAAGAATCTGGTATTTAGTATGGAGAAATATTCAAACCACCCCATAGCTAAAAGCATCAGCTCTGCCTGGAAAACAAAAGATGAAACCAGGTGGAAAAAAATAGAAGAAGTAAAAGGTTTGGGTATGAAAGCTGAAGATAAAGAAGGAAATATTTATTGGGCGGGGTCTTACAAAATTGCAGAAGGCTTTACCAAAGATGAACACCACAATATTTATGTGTTGAAAAATGATCAATTGATTGGATGGATAGATGTAAAAGACGAAATAAGACCCGAGGCAAAATCAGTCATCGAATATTTACATACAAAGAATATAAAAACCATTTTGCTGAGTGGAGACCGGTATGCTAAAACAGAAGCAGTTGGTAAAAAATTAGGTATAGATGAGATAATAGCAGAACAAACACCGGAGCAAAAACTCTTAAAGATCACAGAACTTAATTCTATAGCTCCCACGGTGATGGTGGGTGATGGTATAAATGATGCGCCTGCACTGGCAAAAGCAACAGTGGGAATCTCTATGAGCGATGCATCACAAATTGCCATGCAAACAGCACAGGTGGTTTTAATGAATCACGGGTTAAAAAAATTGCCAATGGCGCTGGGGCTGGGCAGGCATACTTTTCTTACTATTAAACAAAATCTTTTCTGGGCCTTTGCTTATAATATTGTTGCAATTCCGATAGCTGCGCTGGGATTTTTAAAACCCGGATTTGCCGCATTAGTGATGGGATTGAGTGATGTAGTGCTGGCCATTAACTCAGGCAGGTTGTATGTTAAAAAAGTGGAGTGACTTGTTCCCGTTAACCAGGAAAAATGAACAGGGCACTATCCATCATTTCTTCCTGGCATGGGAAAAACTTATTTAATGATTTCACAATGGCTTTGCAATCTTATCCAAACATTTCTCAGATCAACCTTCACAACATTCTAAAACAATACTGGGGCTTTGATCAATTCCGTCCGTTCCAGGAAGACATCATTCATTCAATATTAAGTGGAAAGGACACACTAGCCCTGATGCCAACAGGTGGCGGCAAATCTCTCTGCTACCAGGTACCGGCCATGACCCGCGATGGGCTATGCCTTGTCATATCACCATTGATCGCCCTGATGAAAGACCAGGTAGAGAACTTACGAAAAAAAAATATCACAGCTTATGCCATTTACTCCGGCATGAACTTCAAAGAAGTGATCAATACGCTAAAAGTAGTTACTGAAAGTAATTGTAAATTCCTTTACGTTTCACCAGAACGACTGGAAACTTCGTTGTTTAAAGAGTACTTGCCGGGTATGGGCATTAAATGGATTGCGGTGGATGAAGCACATTGTATTTCTCAATGGGGTTATGATTTCCGTCCGCCTTACCTGCGCATTGCCCGCCTGAGAGAAGAATTGCCCGGTGTTCCCGTTCTTGCTTTGACCGCTTCTGCTACTCCCGATGTGCAAAACGATATTTGTAATAAATTAAATATTTCTTCTCTCAATGAATCTGTTGAAAAAAGAAGGACTGTTGGAAAAGAAAGTGAGGACGCTTTAACCTGGGCAATTTTCCGTCAATCCTTTGAGCGGGCAAATCTTTCCTATAGTCTTTTCCATGTTGATGCCAAGATCAATAAGATCATTGAAATATTAAATAAGGTACCTGGTTGCGGAATTATTTATTGTAAAAGCCGTAAACGAGCAAAGGAAATCAGCGAACTGTTGCATCTTCAGAATATTTCATGTGATTATTATCATGCAGGATTGACGCAGGAGGAAAGAAGCAGGAAACAGGAATCGTGGATCAATAATAAAATTAGAATAATCGTTTGCACCAACGCATTTGGAATGGGCATTGATAAAGCAGATGTGCGGACGGTGATACATGCCGATGTGCCAGATTCTCTCGAAAATTATTACCAGGAGGCGGGACGAGCAGGCAGAGATGGGAAAAAATCATATGCTGTATTACTGTACGACGATAATGACGTGGAAGAACTTTCCGGCTTGCCGGAGATCCGCTTTCCCTCAAAGGAAGAGATCCGGGCTGTTTACCAGGCAGTCATTAATTATCTTCAATTGCCAGCGGGAACGGTTGCAGGGCAATATTATGATTTTGATTTAGCAGATTTCCTGAAGAAATTTAAATTAGACAGCCATACCGTTCTTTACTCAATAAAAGCTCTTGAGCAGGATGGATGGATGACATTTAACGAACAGGTATTTAAACCCGGCACTGTTCAATTTACTGTATCGAAAGAAAGATTATACCTGTTTGAAAAAGCAAACCCACAGCTGGAACCAATTCTTAAAGCGTTGCTAAGAGCCTACGAAGGCATATTTGATTACCCTTCTTTTATTTCCGAAATAGTGATCGCACAATTATTGAAAAAAAATGTAGAGGATGTGAAACTTCAATTAAATGAAGTGGCCAGGGCTGGTATTATTGAATATAACCCCAGGAAAGATTCCCCACAATTATTCCTGCAACGCACCCGAGTATTGGCAGACCAATTAACGATTGATATGACGGCATATAACCTTCGGAAGCAAAAGTTTCAGCAACGGATCATGGAGATGATCCGGTATATAAAAGAAGAATTAAAGTGCCGTAGCCGCATCATTGGATCATATTTTGGTGATGATAAAATAAAGTCATGTGGTATATGCGATAACTGCCTCCGACAGAAAACAATTACGCTGGGCAAGGATGAATTTGAAAGAATAGCTTCAGATGTTATTAGGATCATTCAAAACCAACCTGTCCAAATTAAAGACCTTTTTCTCCGGCTGAATAATATAAAAAAAGAAAAAGCCTGGAAGGTTATTGAGTTTCTCCAGGCTGAAAATAAAATTGAAGTAGAGGCAAATGGGCTGATCAGGCAGAAATAGTTTTTTAGTAGGTAGAGACAATTCATCCGCAGATTTTCTTTATGCATAAGCTTTCGGAAACTATCTTCCTGCAACTTAACTAAAATATACTTTTCCTCCTGCTTCTTCCGCCCAAACCCAACGCCCCTAACAGGGAACGAACAATGGTATTCCCGGCAGTGCGGGTCATGCTCTTTACAACAGGATCATCGAAGAATCCTTTCTCTTTTTTGGCCGGGGATTTATTTTCTTTCTCTGCCTTTTCCTGCTTTTTTAGTTCATCCGTTCGTTCAGCTGCCTCCGTTAGTTTTTCTGTAAGGATCTCATAAGCACTCTGGCTATCAGTAACCTGGTTATACTTTCCTGCTATCTTAGATTTTCGAACTATAGTGTCAATTTCATCCTCAGACAAAATATCCATGCGGCTGCGTGGAGCGCAAAGCATACAATGCACTAAAGGAGTGGGAATGCCTTTTTCATTTAATATCGTAATTAAAGCCTCTCCTATTCCTAATTGGGTGATCAGGTCTTCCGTTTTATAAAAATCCGTTTCAGGATAATTCTCCGCCGTTTGTTTTATCACTTTCCGGTCGGCAGCTGTAAAGGCCCTTAAAGCATGCTGAACTTTTAGACCCAGTTGTGCCAGCACCGGCGCAGGAACATCCATCGGGTTTTGCGTGCAAAAATAAATACCAATTCCTTTTGACCTGATCAGTTTGATAATGGTTTCAATTTGCCGGAGCAAAGCATCACTGGCCTCCTGGAAAATCAGGTGCGCCTCATCAATAAACATCACCAGCTTTGGTTTATCTATATCTCCTTCCTCGGGACAGGTAGCATATAATTCCGCTAACAGTTGTAGCATGAACGTCGAAAAAAGTTTAGGTCTGTCCTGCAGATCCGTTACTCTTAAAATTGAGATCATACCCCGGCCATCATCGCTGATACGCATCAGGTCATCAACTTCAAAACTTTTTTCACCAAAAAATATATCTGCATCCTGTTGCTGTAATTCAATTACTTTTCTTAAAATGGTACCAGTAGAGGTGGTCGAAATTTTTCCATAAGTTTTTTCCAATTCTGCTTTTCCTTCATCA
>JBGTNK010000103.1:0-1679 GCA_041743125.1 Chitinophagaceae bacterium | reverse complement strand
TCTTTCGCAAAAACTCCAGCCCGGGCACCTTAAATTTTTGCTTTAACCCATATGTCCTTTTTTGACGCCTTCTTGTCTTCAGCCACTTTTTTATTCGCAACATCTTTGTGCTATCATTTACTTCATATTTAATTGCAATGAAAAAGTTTAAAAAAATACTCCTCGTTATCGTGTCAACTCTTGTCGCAATTTGCACCCTACTTTATTTTTGTCTTCAGCCGGTTCGGGAACTTGGAAAGGTTCATTCTTATAAAGGCCGTGTGGATTTTAACTGGAAATCTCCGGTTTTTGACCGCTCAAAAAAGACAATCATGATAATCGCAGATAACGATGGTACTGAGATTTTCGACCTGATGGCTCCGTTTTATTTATTTAATGCCACTGAGAAAGCAAATGTTTATGTGGTAGCAGAAAAAAAATACCCCGTTGTGCTGTCAAAAGGTCTTTTCATTCTTCCACATTTTACCTTTTCTGAAGTGGATTCATTAAAAATTCATCCTGATGTAATGGTTATCCCAAACCAATCTGTTGATGTGGGCAAACCGCAGAAAACGACCACGGTTAACTGGATAAAAGGTCACTACACTGGTGCTAATATTATTCTTTCCATATGTGATGGATCAGCAACTGCCGCGGCAACTGGTCTTTATGATGGTAAGCTATTAACCACCCATTCTTCCGATCTTGCCGGTATAAAAAACCAATATACAAAGCCGGCCTGGGTTAAAAATGTTAGTATTACTCAAGACGGAAACTTATTCAGTACAGCAGGCGTTTCTAATGCCACGGAAGGAAGTCTTACCGTTATCGGACAGGTATTTGGCAGAGAAACGATGCAAAAGGTTCTTAATGTTATTCGATATCCTCACCCGGAAATAAAAAAGACCCATGAAAGCCTGGTAGTAGACAGATCTGCAATAATTACAGGCGTATCAAAAGTTCTTTTCAGGAAAAATTTTAAAATCGGCGTTCTTCTGAAAGATAATATGAATGAAATTGAGCTGGCAGGTCTTTTAGATACCTATACCCGAACTATCCCGTCCTCGATTGAATCCTTTATTACAAATGGTAATTTTATTACATCAAAATATGGATTGACAATTTATCCCACATGTAATATTGCCAATAAGAAGTTCGATGAAGTGCATATATTAATGCCGGGGTCATTTACCAGGCCGGATCAGTCACTGATGAAAGACACAAGGATAATCAGGTATGACAACGAAAAACATCAATATATTATAGACAGGTGCCTGGAAAGAATTTCTAATCAATATGGCGGTAAATTTCAGCATCTCGTAAAATTAATGTTAGACTATAATTAATCAGCCAAAGCTCTTTTCAGTATAAACAAATTTTATTATGGAAAAAAATATCGCCATTCTGATTGCAGATTTGTCAGGATACACTGCGCTTACAGAAACTCACGGGTCTATAGCTGCTGCGGATCTGATTGACAAGTACATCGGGATAGTTGAAAATTCCCTGGTGGGAGACAGCAAGCTCCATGAACGCACCGGGGATGAAATTATGGTGGTTTCCTCATCACCCGATTTCTTACTGGCTACAGCGATGATGATCGGTAAGAATACATTAAATGAAGAAAATTTTCTCCAGGTACACGGAGGCCTTCATTATGGTAAAGTCTTAATGAGAGCCAATAGTTATTTTGGGTCTGC
>JBGTNK010000102.1:0-3303 GCA_041743125.1 Chitinophagaceae bacterium | reverse complement strand
TCTTCGGCCTTCCCAGCGTATCCAGCCTTTCGCCATGCCTGACATACACAACGGTTCCTTTATTTCCTTTTACTCTAAGGTGGCTGATGCCCGCAAAATTCTGACCCAAATCATAGACAATTGTTGTTGAATCAATTTGATTTCGGGCTATTGGTTTGATTACTTCCTGCAATTTGATGGCTGGCATTTTCTGGGCTTTTAAAATGCCTCCGGGTGGTGAAGTGTTTTTTGCATGTGCCCACTCACTATCATTATACCCGTTTATATCCCAGTCCTGTTTCTCAAGTCTTGCGTCAATCACTTCCCCTGAATATATGTTGTTGGATTGAATGGGCGAAGCGGTTGTCTTCCATGTTTCATCGCTCACAATTAAATCAGTTGTTCCGTCTTCATAATCCAGGTAAAGATTCAGCATGAATTTTGGCCGCCCACGCCATGGGCTTTTATCAAAATACCATTCGCTTGAAGATTGATCATTGTAAAACCCATTACCTAATATTACGCCCAGCGTATTCTCAGCATTTTTGAAATTGTCGGTTACATCATATGTTACATATAATGCAGTTTTATCAAACCTGGTGAAACCAGGGTCGAGAAAATGATCACCAACCTTGGCCCCATTAATTCTTAGTTCGTAGTAACCCAGGCCGCATATATATGCCCTCGCTTTTTTTAATCCATTTTTTACTATCAAGGATTTACGGAAATAAGGAGCTGGTTTATAACGAAGATCCTTTCCGTCACCAATAAAATATCCTTTCCATTCCGTTAATGAAAAAATACCGGTTTCAAAGCTGCTTATCCCGGAAGGAGGTGTTTGAATATTATCCTTATCCCAAACTACAACCCGCCAATAATATTTAGTGCGTGATTGCAAGGTGGGGCCTGTGTACAAAATATTATTAGTACTTCTGGAACCTACTCTGCATGTTATCCAAACATCAGGTTGATTGCTTAAAAGTAAAATGGAATCACTGGCTACCATGACCTGATAAGCCGTTTGAATAGCACCGTATCTGAGGTCATTCAGCAACCATGAAAAGCGGGGCGTTGCAATATCAATACCGAGTGGCTGTTTCAAATACTCGCATTTTAACTCAACAGGTTTGCAAATGATTGGGCCTTGCTGGCTTTGTGAGTCAATGCTACTATAAAAGAGAAAAAAAAGGGCAATCATTTTAGGAGTTCTCACAATCAGAAATTTAGAATCTTCAATTATACTATTAAAACAATCCGTTTTTAATATTGCCATAATTAAAATACGTATTTTGAATTCAAATGATAATAAAAATAACAATCATTCAAATGATTGCTATACTGAACTGTACTGCCCAGGAATTCATATAACCACTCCAGTAATTATGACCTTAGTTTTAACAAACCTGCTCTGTATCTATGCGTCATACCAAAACAGGCACGTAGGCAGTTATTTGAATATCCCTTTACAATTCACTGTTGGCAGGTTGTATTTTTAAAAAAGTGTTTTACCTCAAAAAATTGGCGAACTTCCCGTAAAATTTTCCGTTTGTTACTCCTTTAAATGCACCAACATAATTATACAAGATGCGGTTAAATGTTGCTTTTACTTTTGCAATGGGCCTGCCCAGTTTGTGTATTTATACTGCCCTTAAGCAAAGGCATTTATTGTTTAATACCTTCATTAAAAAAAATACATAATCCATCTTTACCTGCTGCTACCAAATCAATTTTTCCATCAGCATTAAGGTCTGCTAATTTTATTTGATTGCCTGTTGCCTTACCTGCCCCCAACGCACCATAAATGATTATTTGTTTACGAAAAGCTTCACCATCCCACTTATAATAATAAATCCCATAATCATCCTGAGCGCCAGGGTCATTGTCGTTATGGGCTCTGTAACGTTTGCCGGTAATCAATTCCGATTTACCATCGCCGTCCAAATCTTTCCAATCCATTGTGTGAAACTGCGAATTGTAAGGGTCAATAATATGCTTCTTCCAATTTCCGGGTGTGGTATGTTCATACCAGTCGAGTCCATATCCATGTGCCTGCCCAACTATTAAATCATTATGCCCGTCACTGTTTACGTCAACAACAAGTATGGGAATACTTGCCTTGTTAAGACTAAACTCAGGATGCCATTCCCACTTTTGAATCAATGGGTTTTCGGGGGCTTCGAGCCACCCGTCAGCCAAAACAAAATCATTGCGGCCATCTTTATTAATATCCCCAAAGCCTAAGCCATGCCCTTGTATGCCATAAAGGATATGTTCGGTAAATATCCCTGTTCCCTTGCCTTTAGCATCAAGATTAAGGCGATAAAACCGAAAAGGCCGGCCAGGATTATTCGGTACAATTTCCAACACTCCATCGCCATCAACATCCCAGGTACGGGCGGTTTCAATACTCCCAGTTATAGCTACAATATGCTCCGGCCAGTTTTGTTCATAACGCCCGGTATTTTCATACCAGTATAATACTCCTCCAAACCAACCTCCGGATACATAGTCCATCCTTCCGTCTCCGTTAATGTCCAAGGGAAGCGTCATAAAATCATCAAAATATTCACCTGTACGCTTAACTTCCCTTATTGAATAGCGTTGCTTAAATGCAAGCCCTTTATACCAGAAACCACCAGAAACTATATCCGGCTTTTCATCACCATCAACATCAAAAACACCCACAGATTCGTAGGTTTCTGCAGATACCCGTTGCATTTTAAAATGAACAGGCCCTTGCTGGGAGAAAGAATTTTCTGCCGCTGTTATTAAAAAGAAAACAAGTATTAAATCTTTTGTTGTCATTACTTTCGTTTTTTCTTTACTACTTAAGCTGCAATTCAATAATTGTATCAACAGCATTCAACTGAATGCCATCTAGAAATATAAACAGACCTTCTTGCTGTTGTTTAAATTTCAGTTCGGCCCTATTGGCAAACAGTAATGCCTTTGTAATTTAAAAATATATCACTGTGCAGCAATTGATGTTATTGCAAAAAATAGGATGGCTGAATTTCTGAGAGTTGATTTCATATTTAATTTATTTCAATTCGTCATGATACTATTTAAAAATCACACTCTATTTTTTTCGCAAAAGGTAATCGACCCTGTATTCTTTCCCAGGCTCAATTTTTAATTCGTAACTATTATCGCCAGTTTTCGTGATGCTACCACTGCTGGCTGTTGGCTTCTTCTCACTATTGAAACGTAGCACCCCAACTCCAGCGGCACCTGTAACTGTAATTTGCTTTTTATTTACCGCGATCGATACATCTCCATTTGGAGTAGGTACTTTACCTTCTATCCATTCAAGACCTCCGAGAT
>JBGTNK010000101.1:0-2121 GCA_041743125.1 Chitinophagaceae bacterium | reverse complement strand
AGCATTCCCCTTGTATTTCACACCAGATGCGCCGCTTGCCTGCACATCTAATTTTACGCTTGCAAACACTTCAGCAGAACAAGCACCGGAAATATCGATCGTTGTATTTTCTGTCATCAGGTCAAAGGACTTAATATCACTTGCCCCGGAGCCTTCAATATTCAGATCTTTTGTTTCCCCACTTATTACAATTGAAGAAGCTCCTGAAAGTTCTGTATTAATGCGTGGTGATTTTACATCTACTCTGGCTTCTGAAGCTCCGCTCAGTTCAATATCAAGGGAGCCGGAAGAGACTAACTTATTTTCACCAAAAATCCGGCAAGCACCGGAAGCTCTCAACCATTTAAAATCAGTAGCGGGAACATATACTTTTATTCTTTTGCTTGGGTCCAGGTTGTGATTTTTCCTGGGTGAAATATATAATACCCCATTGTTTTCATGAATATCAATATATTCCTGCAGGTTGTCGTCCGTTTCTACTTTGATATCCTGTTGAACGGAATCCTGCCTGACCTGTACTTCAATAGCACCGCTGACATCAATGCTGTTAAATTTCCCAGCTGTACGGCTTTGCGTAACGATATTGCCACTTCCATGTATACCTTTCCAGCCCATAAAACGGCAGGAAGAAAAAATCAGAACTCCAAAAAAGATCAACAAAAAAATTCGTTTCATGCGTTTTGGTTTAGTGACAACAAAATTGTGGCAATTATAGCCATTTCTAAAATATATCTGACAACAAAAGAATGAAACAGGTTACATCATAATAGAGGAAAGCTTAAAAACAGCCTCCTTACAATTTCAATAAATGCATTTCTGTTTTTTACAGCACTCTAAAACGCTCTTTATTTCTGCTTTTTGCGATATCTGGATTTTAATATGATTTACTCTGCGTCAAGTTTTTACTGCCAATCTTTTTCTCTTACCTTCACACTTAATAGTTGTTTAGCTAACTATTTGATCCGGGATGGGCATTCACATTCAAAAACAAATAATTAAATATACATGAACCGCATAATTAAAAAAGTAGCTGTGTTGGGAAGTGGAGTCATGGGCTCACGTATTGCCTGCCATTTTGCAGGAGCGGGACTGCAGGTATTACTGTTAGACATGGTACCAAAGGAAGCTGCAGAAAGTACAAAACCAGCTGAAAGAAATAAGTTGGTAAATGATGCATTGGCCGCGGCAATTAAAAGCAATCCTTCGCCTGTATATACTAAAGATGTGGTGAAAAAAATAGCCACGGGCAATTTTGATGATAATATGAAAGACATAGCCAAATGCGACTGGATTATAGAGGTGGTGGTGGAACGGCTTGATATCAAGAAAATGATCTATGATAAAGTAGAACAGTTTCGCAAACCTGGTACATTGGTTACTTCCAATACATCCGGCATTCCAATACACATGATGGCAGAAGGCCGGAGTGAAGATTTTAAAAAACATTTTTGCGGAACGCACTTTTTTAATCCCCCCCGGTATTTAAGATTACTGGAAATTATTCCTACTCCCCATACCGATCCTGAGGTAGTTGATTTCCTGATGCACTATGGCGACCTGTACCTGGGAAAGACAACTGTGCTGGCTAAGAATACGCCTGCATTTATTGCCAACAGGATCGGCGTATACGGCATCATGGCCATCTTTGGTTTGGTAGATAAATTAGGATTGACCGTTGATGAAGTTGATGCTTTAACAGGTCCTGTTATAGGGCGGCCGAAATCGGCCACTTTCAGAACAGCTGATGTAGTGGGTATTGATACACTTGTAAAAGTGGCCAAAGGCGTTTACGATAATTGCCCCGATGATGAAGCAAAGGAAACCTTTGTCATTCCGGCCTGGTTAAATAAAATGGTTCAGAACAACCGGCTGGGTGATAAAACAGGCCAGGGGTTTTTTAAGAAAACAAAAAATGCCAAAGGTGAAAAGGAAATATTAACCCTTAATTTAAAAACAGAAGAATACGGCCCGCGTGTAAAGCCAAAGTTTGCAACAGTTGATGCAGCTAAACCAATTGAGGATCTTAATACAAGATTGAAAATGCTGCTGGCCGGACAGGATAAAGCCGGCGAATTTTATCGTCATTTTCATTATGGCCTGTTTTCGTATATCTCTCACCGC
>JBGTNK010000100.1:0-1782 GCA_041743125.1 Chitinophagaceae bacterium | reverse complement strand
ACTAAAAGTGATAGGCCGCACCTCTTCTTTTTCTTTTAAGGGTAAAAATGAAGACCTGAGAATTATTGGTAGTAAACTAGGGGTAGCTCATATATTGGAAGGCAGTGTTCAAAAGGATGGAAATAAAATACGGGTGACAGCCCAGATGGTAAGAACTGCTGATGGTTCCCATTTATGGAGTGAAAGATATGACCGTAACTTAGAAGGTATTTTTAAATTGCAGGATGATATAGCAGGTGCTGTTGTAAATCAATTAAAACTTAAACTATTCAATCCAAAAGCCAATGCAAATGTTTCTCCTGTTAATATAGAAGTGTATAGCCTTATACTTCAGGGAAATTATTTTGCTGAAAAAAGGGATAAAGAAAGTCTTGCTAAAGCTCTTGATTTTTACCTTATGGCCTTAGCAATAGATTCAATGAATGCCCGTACCTGGGCGGCCCTTGGAAAGTGTTATCTCATTCAATCAAATTGGGGATGGATTGACCGGAACAAGGGACTTCAAAAAGCCAGTATTGCAGCTAACAGATCCCTTTCCCTTGACAAAGACCAGGCATATGGACATGAACTATCCGGAAGATTAAAAATGTGGAATTTTGATTGGACTGGAGCGGAAGCAGAATTTCGACAGGTGCTTAACCTGGAACCGGGAAACGCAGATATTTTAAGAATCATGGGATATTTATACCGTATCACCGGTCGCTTTGATGAAGCAATACGGTTAACGAAGGAATCAATAACACTTGACCCGGTACAAAGTATAACCTATTTTAATTTTGGGCAACTACTGTATCATGCAAATCACCTTGAGGAAGCTATTTCATCATATAAAAAAGTTTTAGAGCTGAACCCCAATTTTCCCCGTGCTCATATTTTCCTTGGCAAAGTTTATTTACTTCAGCAAAAACCTGAATTGGCCCTGGAAGAGATGTCCCTGGAAACAAATGAAGCCTGGAGAAGTTTCGGTTTAATATTAGCTCACCAGGCTCTCGGACGCAAAAAAGAGGTTGATAAAATGCTAAGTGATTATATCAGCAGTTTCTCAAAAGACAATAAGTTTCAGATTGCAGAAATATATGCTGTTCAAGGAGAAAAAGATAAAGCATTTTATTGGCTGGAAGAAGCTTATATAGACAGGGAATCAAGGATTACCTATGTGAAAGCCGACCCGCTTCTGAAAAACCTGGAGAGTGATCCCCGATATGCTAATTTCCTTAAGAAGATGAACTTGCCATTAGATTAAATTTGTTCTTTAGAATTAAATACACATGTCCCAAACCCGCCAGCTCGCTGCTATCATGTTCACCGATATAGTTGGGTACACGGCTTTAATGGGCAGTGATGAACAGAAAGCATTACAGCTTCTCAAAAAAAACCGGCAGATTCAACAACCCCTGATTAAACAATATAATGGCACATGGATAAAAGAATTGGGTGATGGGGTGCTGGCAAGTTTTCACACCGTAACTGATGCAGTACTATGTGCCGCCGCTATTCACAAAGCTTGCAGTGCCGTTGATGGTCTTCTGCTTCGCATTGGCATTCATCAGGGAGAAGTAGTGTTTGAAGATCATGATGTATTCGGCGATGGCGTAAACATTGCTTCACGCCTGCAATCAATGGCTGACCCCGGAGAAATTCTTGTATCAGAAGCCGTTTATACAAACATCAAAAACAAAAAAGAATTTACAGCAGAATTTTTCGGAGAAGAATCATTGAAGAATGTTGAGGCTCCTGTTAAGATTTACCGGATCAGGATGGAAGCTAATAGCGTTACAACCT
>JBGTNK010000099.1:0-7023 GCA_041743125.1 Chitinophagaceae bacterium | reverse complement strand
CTATATGATTGTTGATTTGGCCATTTATTATTCCGCTTTCTAAATGGTCTCCTTGCCAGGTTTGTTTTTTCTTTTGCGTGAAATTATTTTTTCTGCCTCTACAGCAAAAAACACAAGAGTGGAGGCAGCGCCAACTAAAATTTACATAATTACAGGGGCCATTCCCCTTTGGGGCATATAAATCCCCACATTTCTGTTTTTTATCGCGTCCTTCAGTGGATTAGTTAAAAGAACTGCCTGTTAAAGGTGGCTGTATATTTGCCCTATTCAATTAACAAGCAACCTGCTGATAATTGTGTAACACTTCACCACCCACCCTACCAAACAAATAAGTATATCTACAAAATATACATGCTGAATAACCGCTGCAGACAAATGGAGGCCGGAGCATTGAAAAAAATGGGGCTACATTTTGTAATTGTTAATTTAAGAGAGGTAATAAAGGGTACTATTACAAAACATCATTGTGGCCCGTCTCTCCACTCAATTAAAAAAAAAAATAACAGGCTTAACTGCTTCTCTTTTTAAAGCCTTTGAACACAGGGAACAAAACGTACTTGTGAATCAGTGAATGTTGCAACTTATTTCGGGGATTGTGAAATACGCTGCAACAGTAATCGACCTGGGTTGTAAACGTAAAAACCATTTATTAAACTTAAATAAAAAAAAAGCATGAAAAAATTACCAATAATTGCGTTAGTGATTGCCTTACTAACAGGTATTGCAGGCTGTCAATCGTCACAAAAATTGCTTTCAAAAACTGATTCCAAAAATGAAATCATGTCCACAATCGCTAATGATAGCGATATGGCCAAAGAAATGATGCAGGTATTAATGGAAAGTAAGACCGGCAAAATGATGATGCAGGAAAATGAAAAAATGAAAATGATGATGGGGAAAAATGAAATGATGAAGATGATGATGAAAGAAAACCCCGGTATGATGAAGGGAATGATGTCGGAAATGATGGACATGTCAAAGGGCGATTCAACTATGATGTCGGGAATGTGTAAGTCTATGATGGAAAATAAAGAAATGATGGAGATGATGCAAAAGATGAAGGGAGAAAAAAAAGATGTGCATAAGATGGAGGGAATGGATAATAAAATGAAACATTAATGAAGTAAAATATTTTTTAAAATTAAAACTATGATGCACAATAACGATGGGTACTATTACTGGGGAATGCATATGGGTTGGTGGGTTTTCATAATTATCATTTTAGTAGTAATTATGGGATTTTTTTTCAATTCACGCAGAGGAAAATAACAGTAATAAATTCATAAATAATCATACTTAAATTATAAAGGTATATGAGTATTTTTTCTCTAAGGCAATCAACGAAAAATTTGAAACGGCTGTTGAAAAAGTTACAGAAGCATTGAATGCTGAAGGCTTTGGTATTTTGACAGAAATTGACCCAAAAGCCACCCTGAAGAAAAAGCTGGATTTTTAATTATTTCATTTTAGGGGCCTGTAATCCGCCTTTTGCCTGCAAAGCCTTACTGGCAGAGGATAAGATAGGAACCATGCTAACCGGGAAAGGTAGAAGTTTCAGCAGTTGATCCGGCGGCTTCTGTGCAGGCAATAAAAATGAGGAACTCGCTTCAAAAGCTGATCACTTCATTGTGATCCTAACTTTTGTTTTTAACAGATTTTATTTAGAATTAAAGAAAACAATAATGAAAATATTACAAACACTGACATTGGCAATCTTATTATTAACACTATTCTCATCTTGTCAGTCAACATCAGGTCAAATGAAAGACCTGTCAAATCAGGAAACAAGAATGGAAATGATGAACCAAATTGCTGACGATAGTACAATGGCTAAAGAAATGATGGGAGCCATGATGAACAGCCAAAACGGTATGATGATGATGCAGCAACATCAAACCATGATGATGGGAGACAATATTACTATGATGAAAATGATGAAAGATAATCCCGCTATGATGCAAACCATGATGGCCGGTATGATGGAAACAGCTAAAGGAGACACCAGTATGATGTCCGGAATGATTAGAACTATGATGGGAAACAAGCAAATGATGGGGATGATGCAAAACATGAATAGTAACAAGATGATGAATAATATGGGAGGAATAGATCATAAATAAGATCATTAAAGTAGAAAAAACATCAGCTCCCAATAATCGGGTAAAACAAATATTAAATCGCATTAAAAATGAAACCGTTTAAAGAACTTACTGAATCGGAAAATGATGCACTTCTTAAATTCCCTGTATATGTATCTCTGCTTGCGGCAAATAGTGATAATAAACTGGATGAAGCAGAAAAAAAATCAGCTATTAAATTCTCACATTTAAAAACATATTCCTGCGATCCGCTACTTGCTGAATTTTATGAAAGGGCTGATAATGTTTTTGAGAAAAACATACAGCAATTGGATAAGGATTTACCAATAGAAAAAGCAGCAAGGGAAGCAGCTTTAAAAAAGGAATTAATGAAGCTGGAAACAATTGTATTGAAACTGGGGGAAGAGCATATTTCTGTTATGCATCGCAGTATGAAATCATTTAAAAACCACGTATCACTGGCACATCATAGTGTGTTGATGGATTTTATTTTCCCGATGCCTATTAAAGGACTAACCTATTAATTAAGCATAATTGTGCAAGAAATGAAAAAGGAATATGAATTAACAGGGATGAGTTGCGGAGGCTGTGTTAACAGCGTAAAAAATACATTGCTTAAACTTCCGGAAATTCTGGATGCTGAAGTAGGATTAAATCCGCAACGTGCAATGCTGACTATGGACAAAACAGTTGATGTTGCAGCATTGCAGGCACAACTTAGTAATGCAGGACATTATACGATTAAAGAATTAGGGTAAAACTAATTGCCACAATGATACTTTTAAATTTCAAAAGTAAAATCAAAGCAAAAAGCGAACCTGGAAATTTAATAGATAAACCGGGTTGAATAGCATCCATGTATTTATACTTCAATTAAATAAATTTTTAACCAATAAAAATTTCAAAAATGAAAAAAGAAAAAAATCTTCCAGTCTCAAAAAAAGCAAAAAGCGGTCCGGGTAGTGACCCGAAAAATAAGTTTAAGAAAGGTTCGAAAGGTATTACACTTGCCTCTTTAGACAATATTACAACCGGTGCAGTTGAAAATGTTGAAGCCAAATCGGGCGGGGGCCTTGCCGATAAAGGAACAAATATTGATTATAGTGAAAAATAATAATTGACCAGGTAAATTTTTTAAAAAGATTAAAGCCAGGTTAAGGTAAAATATGCTATGAAAGAAAGTTACAGCACACTATCAGAAACAATATATGCCTTAAGAAAGGAAGCCTATACAATGGACTTTAATATCCGGCAGGAATGTATTATCTGTCAACATACAAATGTTGAATTACCACCTGATGAATTTGCAATTGATAAAGCTTATCGGTTTGAGGGCGCATCCAATCCTGATGACCAGTCGATACTATATGTTATCTCGTTACCGAAGTTTGGAGTAAAAGGAGTGTTGACAAATGGGTATGGTATTTCCGCAGATGAGGCAACAGATACAATGATTGCAAAGTTGAAAGCACATCCGGAGAAATGTGCTTAAACCAGGTTTGACCACAAAAAAGAAACAATGAAAAATATATCGAACGAAGCAACCGCACTACGTCCTGAAGGTGATCGTGTATTAAATGCTCCCTTGGTTGAGATGGATCTCAACAAATTTATAGTTCAATTAAAACAGGAAACTACCTGCACAGACAGTGACCGTAACTCCATTACTGTTTTTAAATCAGATGATATGACCATAGTGCTGATTGGGATGCATGCAAAAGCTGAATTAAAAACCCATACAGCAAAGGGGCATATAAGTGTACAGGTACTTGATGGGGAAATATAATTCACTACTGCGCAACAAATGGTTTCAATGGAAAAAGGACAAATGATTTCCTTACAGGAAAATATTCCACATAGTGTGTTGGCAATCAGAGAAAGTTTTTTTCTGTTAACCTTGATGATTAATGATCGGCAGTGAATTTGATAGCGGATTCTATAATTCGTAATTTTTAGTACATATAAATTCATAATGTAAAATGGTCAACCTCGCAGGATTCTTTTTTGCGCCGCCAATGGTGCCTGCATAGCCGGTTTTTAAAATGCAGTAATAAAAAATATATAGAATGTAAAAGTTTAAAGTAGCAGTAAACGGATATGGAGTAATTACTAAGCGGGTAGCAGACGCTGTAACACTTCAGGACGATATGGAACTGGCAGGTGTTTGCGATGTGATTACAGACTGGCGAATTAAATTTGCTGAAGAAAAAAAATATCCTGTTTTTGCATTTGATGAAACATTTCAAAACAGTATGAAAGCTGCTGGTATTAGAGTAGAGGGTACATTAAGCCAGCTTTTGGAAACTGCCGATATTGTAGTGGATTGCACACCAAAGAAAATCGCCGCACAAAACATTGCACAATTCAGGAAGTTCAATAAAAAATTTATTGTGCAGGGCGGCGAAAAGCATTAAACAACCGGGCATTCTTTCAGTGCCGAAAATAATTATGAAACAGCTTTGGGGCTTGACTGTACACGGGTGGTTTCGTGTAATACAACTTCTATTCTCAGAACCCTTGCTATGTTGAAGAAGGCAGGATTATTGAAAAAAGCAAGAGGCACTTTGCTTCGCAGGGCTACTGATCCATGGGAAAGCCACCTGGGTGGAATTATGAATACACTGGTACCTGAAAAAGATATACCCAGCCACCAGGGGCCGGATGCACAAAGTGTGGACCCCACTCTGGATGTAATTACAGCAGCGGTTAAAGTACCGGAAACCTTAAGCCACCTCCATTACTGGAATGTGTCGCTGACAAGGAACGCAACAAAGGAGGAAGTGCTGGAAGCTTTTAATACTTCTACACGCATAGCTATGATCGAATACAGCGAAGGGCTGTCAGCAAATAATGCCGTTAAAGAATTGATGCTGTCATTGAACCGCCCTTATGGCGATATGTATGAAGTGGCTTTGTGGAAAGACATGTTGAAAGTAGTGGGTGATGAATTGTTTTACGCTTACATAGTTGACAACCAGGCAATCGTTATTCCCGAAACGATTGATGCCATAAGAGCATAAACCGGTTTGGAAAAAAGTTCGGATAAATCAATTCAAAAAACAAATATCAGTTTAGGAATTAAACGGTCATTTTATTAGTAAACTGAAAATTGCAGCTCACTATTAAAGAATATCAGGAGAAGAAAAAAATGCTTGAAAATGATTTAGCAAAGTAAAGCTAAATCGCTTCTGGCAGCAAAGAATGGATAAAGCATTGACATGTGAGCTGGCATATCTGCTGGTTAACAGATATGTTAAAGTAACGGAATTTTGGTCTGTAGCGTATTTGAAGCAGGATCATTTCTTTACTGCTGCTGAATTGCATGGGCTTGTATTTCGATTTGCAAATACAGGAAGGATTCTTTAACTCTTTAGATAGTTTAGGACAGGGTGCAGCGTAGTGATTGGAGGGATAATTATAATATGGTCTGATCACCTTGCTTATTGGGTTGTTGCAGTCATTCTTATAGTGGTTACTTATTTATTATTGCCTAAAAGAAAATTGTTGATTCAGAAATCCTGAAACACACAAGCTATTGGTAAAACGAAAAAATCTTTACAATGTAAATTCTTTCACAAATAAACTAAAAATTAAATGCAAAAAGCTACAAATGATAATGGCAATCAGAATTCTGGTAGCCTGTCAAATCAAAAAACAGCAACAAGTATTCAAAATGCGGAAGCTACGAAAACCTACACCTGCTCAATGCATCCGGAAGTTATTTCAGATAAGCCAGGGAAATGCCCAAAATGCGGAATGGAATTAATAGAAAAAAATTCTTGAAAAATAAAACATCTAAACAGGAGAAAGGAGACTTTCAGGTATGAGCAATAACACTCAGGACATTGAAACACTGGATAAACTCCAAAAGGAAACATTCGGTTATTTCTTGCACGAGGCTAACCCTGCAAATGGGTTGGTGATTGACAAGACTGCTCCGGACTGGCCAGCCAGCATTGCCGCTACCGGCCTGGCGTTAGCCTGTTATCCGGTAGGTGTTGAACGAGGATTTATGTCAAGAGCTGCAGCGGTTGAAAGAACCCTTGCTACATTGCGTTTTTTTTGGAACAGCCCGCAAGGTCCTGAGTCTGACGCAACAGGCTATAAAGGATTTTATTATCATTTTCTTGATATGAAGACCGGGCGTCGTGTATGGGATTGCGAATTATCTACAGTAGATTCTGCGTTTTTGCTGGCAGGTGCATTAACAGCAGGAATTTATTTCGATGCCGTTACAGACGATGAGTTTGAAATCCGCACACTTGCCGATGCACTCTACCAAAGGGTCGATTGGCAATGGGCGCAAAACCAGGGTGAAACGCTAACACACGGCTGGAAACCAGAATGCGGATTTCTTACTTATCGTTGGGAAGGTTATGATGAAGCGCTGCTATTATATATGCTGGCACTTGGTTCTCCAACTTATCCGTTGACTGCAGGTAGCTACAATGCCTGGACTTCAACGTATCGTTGGGAACAAATTTATGGATATGAATTTCTTTATGCCGGTCCTTTGTTCATTCACCAGCTATCGCATGTATGGATTGACTTTCATGGTATTCAGGATGCCTTCATGCGTACAAAAGGCATTGATTATTTTGAGAATAGCAGGCGTGCTACTTATGTACAACAACAGTATGCTATAAACAATCCGCACGGGCATAAGGATTATGGTTACTATGCCTGGGGAATTACGGCAAGCGAAGATCCCGGACCTGGCAGTATTAATATCAACGGTGCCAACCGGGAGTTTTTCGATTATTTGGCACGGGGTGTACCATACGGGCCGGATGATGGAACCCTTTCGCCGTGGGCGTTAACAGCATCGTTGCCGTTTGCACCCGAAATTGTTCTTCCCGCCATTAATCATTGCATTCATCAGGCCAGGATGACCGAATTTAACTCTTATGGGTTCAAGGCATCT
>JBGTNK010000098.1:0-24634 GCA_041743125.1 Chitinophagaceae bacterium | reverse complement strand
CAACTCAAATCAGGTGGGTCAACATGCAAGAATAATTAACAACCCCTCAAAAAATATAGAAATAAGGGAGTGGGTCAACATGCAAGAATGGTGGGTCAACATGAACAGGAATGATGGGTCAACATGGTCAGGAATCTACAGTGAATTAATAATGATAAATATTTCTTGGATTATTTGGCTGGATGTATAACCTCACTCAAGACAACCAATGCCTAAGTTATTTTTTACATGAAGTATTGAAAACTCACTAAACACCTTATAAATTACCTTATATAAAAAGATCTATGTACTCATCAATTAACACCCTATGTAAATTTAAGGGGGGCATCGTTTTCCCGGAGGAAACGGAAAACTTTGACCGGGTGGGTGTTCTTTTCCATTTTTAGGTTTCCATTGGCTTTTTATTGTTTGAAAAAGAATCAGAAAATTTCAATGATTCGACAGTAATTAATTGAGACATTTTGAGCGTTGCATGAAAATAGTGTCTGAGAACTAAATATGCAATGTTACTTAGAACATGAAATTAACTTCATAAGCTGTTTTTTTATTCAAAGGGCTATAATTAATTGAGCAAACCTTCGATTTCCCCCATTATTGTTACTCTACTGTTACTTTAGTTCATGTTTTTCAATATAACTATATGATTATTAAATAACTACAAGATTAGTATTGTTCCAGTCCCGGGCACATATAAACCCTTCAAACTCCCTGCAGATGTCAATTTGCAGGGAATTATTTTTTCGGCACATTACATTAATCTTCCCCTATACTGTGTGGTGAACATAGCCGGTATTTTATTTAGGAAATGCTGCAACCAATAGTCACAATAAGCCCCTTAGAACAATATAGATTCTTTATTTATTTTGGCACCAGTGACTTCATGTTGTACCCGGCTACTATTTTGCTTGCCGGAACCAAATTGATATCCTCATTCTTTAAAATTAATTGCAAACAAAAAGTTTATCCGAATTATTTGAGCGTCCTGAAGGTAACGATTCGCAAGCACTGATTTTGAATCTTCACGCTAGCTGCGATTCCGGTATATAATTTTTTCAATTCCCGGTCATCAAACTAACAAACCCTATTAAGTAAGCTTATATTTCTAAATTAAAACATTCAACTTTAATTTTTTGCAGTCCGGAGAAATTGAAAGGAAAACTTTTACATGAATATCATATGGTCTAATTTACATTTAAAGCAGTTTTATAAACCATAACGGCGCTATAAAAGGAATGGACACAACTGTTATGTAAGTTGAATAATCAGTATTGAAACCCAAATCAGACCCGAACTAAAACTGGTAAATGACCTTCAATAAGATCGATTTAATAGTAATTATTCTTTTTTTCTCAAGCATGCTTGTGATCGGCATCTGGTCATATTTCAGGAATAAAAATGCAGAAGATTATTTTGTTGCCGGCGGGCAGTTACCCTGGTGGCTGGCAGGAATTTCCCATCATGTATCAGGACATAGCGGAGCCGTTTTTGTTGCGTACGCAGCTGTAGCCTATACACACGGATTCACCATGTATATGTGGTGGGCCTTTCCTGTAGGCATTGCTATCATATTGAGTGCAAAAATATTTCCGGTGTATTGGGTTCGGTTAAGAAAGAATTTTAGAATACAATCACCGCTTGAATATCTCAGTAAAAGGTATAATGTATTAACACAACAGATCATTGCCTGGGCCGGTGTATTGTTAAAGATTTTTGATGTAGGAGCGAAATGGGCGGCTATTGGTATTTTGCTACATGTAGTGGCCGGAATTTCCATGACTACCGGAATTCTTGTGTCAGGAGTTGTCACCCTGATCTATGTAACTTTCGGTGGGTTGTGGGGCGTCATCGTTACGGATCTTGTTCAATTTATAGTGCAGGTACTTGGAGGCATTGTTATGTTTGTGTTGGTTGTAAACCGGCTCGGCGGAATGGATTCCATTTCTGGAATTTGGGAAAGACTTCCTCCCGGGCACAATCAATTATTTAATGACCCCTATACGGCAAGTTTTGCCGGCATCATGTTTTTCCTGTATTTCTTAAGTTATAATGGTGGAAGCTGGAGCCTGGCCACAAGGTATATATCTTCCCCCAATGAGAAAGAAGCATCAAAGGCAGCCCGGCTTTCCGGTATATTATATTTAGTCTGGCCATTGATATTATTTTTTCCTATGTGGGCTGCTCCACTTATTTTACCGGGATTGGCAAACCCGGTTGAATCCTATGGATGGCTCATGATAAATATTTTGCCACAGGGTATGATCGGGTTGGTCATTGCATCGCTGTTCGCAGCCACTATGGGCATGACCTCATCCGATGTAAATACAATCGCTGCCGTTATTACAAGGGATATACTTCCTGTGGTTTCAACTAAATTCAGAAATGATAAGCATTCATTGCGTACAGCCCGCATCACTACATTTACTTTTACGCTGGCTACCATAGTCATTGCACTTAACTATGAAAGATTCGGTGGCGTATTGGGCTTAATCGTTAATTGGTTTGGAGCATTGCTGGGGCCTACGGCCATGCCATTATTATTTGGACTGCTGCCTGCATTCAGATATTGTGGCCCTGCGTCAGCCATTGCCTCTATTGTTGCAGGAGTAGCCACTTTTATTATCACAAAGAACATGCAGGTGAACAACCTTGCAATTGAAGTAGGATTACCCACTATTGTTTCTGCAATTATATTTATTGTAATCGGGCTTGCTACTAAAACAGTACCCACCAGGGTGAACGATCTTCTTTCTGCACTTAAAACAAGGACAAAGGAGAATTGATTTATGGAAAAACAAACCTTTAGAGAAGATAAAGAGATCACCTGTATTCACTGTATTACCGGAAATATTGAATCGGTCATTTTCCGTGATGGCAAGATTTCGAAAAAAACCGGAACAGGTGCCAGTGAAAGCAAATTTTTTATAGGGCCTGGTTTAATAGACATTCAGATAAATGGCATCAACGGAATAGATTTTAACACCCCGTCATTGACCCCGGCTGATATTTTAAAAGCTACGCATTATTTATTGAGTAAGGGCGTGACAACTTTTTTTCCAACAGTAATTACAAATTCAGATGAAAATATCCTGGCCATTCTTCAAACCATTTATCAGGCTTGTAAATCAAACCCCATCGTGGATGCATGTGTGGGAGGCATTCATTTGGAGGGACCCTTTATTTCTCCGGATGAAGGCGCCAAAGGAGCCCATGACAATAAATTTATAAAACCTCCTGACTGGAAACTTTTCACTCAATTCCAGGCGGCGGCAGGTGGCAAAATAAAGATCATTACCCTTGCACCTGAATGGGAAGGCTCCCGCTCATTTATAGAAAACTGCCGGATGCAAGGTGTCCTTGTTTCTATAGGGCATTCAATGGCAAATACAAATCAGATCAATATGGCTGCAAAGACGGGCGCAGGTTTGTCCACTCATTTAGGAAATGGCATTCCTTTAATGTTGCCCCGTCATCCTAATATCCTTTGGGACCAATTAGCTTCAGAAGAACTGTATGCCAGCGTAATTGCGGATGGTATTCATATCCCGGATTCATTTATAAAAGTTGTGATGAAGAATAAATCTGAAAAAACCATCCTTGCAAGTGATGCTACCTGCTTTACTGGCTTGCCACCGGGCGAATATGCAAGTCATATTGGTGGTACGGTAATATTGGATAATGAAAAAAGAATTTCACTCAAAAGTTCTCCGGGTATCCTGGCAGGGTCTGCAAAATCCTTATTAGATAATATTGAAACTTTATTGCAGCATAATCTGGCGCCACTTGGTGTGGCCTGGCAAATGGCATCTGTAAATGTTACCCGAATGTTTGCGGAGAAGGACATTATTTTTGAATCGGTAAATAAAGATTTTGTTCTGTTTCATTTAATTGAAAACGAAATACAGGTTGAGAAAGCAATAAAAAATGGAAAGATCGTTTTTGAAAAATAATATTGAATATGGGACAAAAACAATTTGGGTTTGGTATTGTTGGAGCGGGGATGATATCGCAATTTCATGCAAAAGCAATTGCTGAAATAGCCCATGCCAGCCTGGTTGGGGTGTATAGTATAAACAAGAATAAATCGGAAGATTTAGCCCGGCTACATAATTGTACTGCATTCGGCACTTTGGATGAAATGCTGCGTCATCCTGCCATAGATATAGTTTGTATTTGCACACCGTCAGGTATACATCTTGATCCGGCTATAAAATGTATTGAAGCCGGAAAACATTGCCTGATTGAAAAACCATTGGAGGTTACACTTGAAAGGTGTGATAGAATAATTGAAGCAGCCAGTAAGGCAGGTGTAAAAACAGGCGTTATTTTCCCATCCCGGTTTCATGAATCCAGCGTACTATTGAAAAAAGCTTTGGACGAAAATAGATTTGGTGATTTAGTACTGGGAGATGCCTATGTAAAATGGAGCAGGAGTAAAGAATATTATCAGTCGGGAAAATGGAGGGGCACCTGGCAATATGATGGCGGAGGAGCATTGATGAATCAGGGTATTCATTCCGTTGATATGTTACAATGGTATATGGGGCCGGTGGCTTCAGTACAATCTGTAGCAGCTAATATCAGGCATAAAAATATTGAAGTAGAGGATACGCTGGTTGCTACTATCCAATTTCAGAACGGGGCTTTGGGAACTATTGAATGTTCAACAGCTGTTTTTCCAGGTTCTTTGAAACGTATTGAGATAATGGGAACTGAAGGAACAGTTGCTATGGAAGAAGACAAACTAATCAAGTGGCAATTTGAAAATGCAAAAAGTGAGGATGCGATCATAAACCATTTAATACAGGGAAATACAATATCCAGTGGAGGTGCATCCGATCCTGCCGGTATAAGTTTTAAAGGACATCAAAATCAATTAGAGGATATGATCCGCTCAATTGAAACCGGAAAAGCTGCACTAATAGATGCCCCGGAAGGCCGTAAATCTGTTGAAATCGTACTTGCTATATATGAAAGTGCCCGATCTGGAAATACAGTTAAAATCCAGGTGACATAGCAAGTCAATATTATTTATTCCTTTCTCCCTTGTAATACCTGCAAAACCGAAAGTACCGGCAAATGATCAGAAGCATATTTTTCATCAATCACTTTATGGTCCTTTATAACAAATGAAGAAGCTGGAGCAAATGCAATATAATCAATGGTCTTAGTGGGAACGATTACCGGAATTGTAAACTGGCAACCTGAAATACAGGTCCTGGTGAAATAATTATCCAATGTACCAATCACCTTGCTGGAGGGTGTCGCATTAAAATCTCCCGCAATAATAACTGGCAACGTTTCCATTTTCAATATTTTCAAAATTTTGTTGATCTGCAAAAGGCGGTTAGTATCATTAACCTGCGCATCAAGATGTGTACAGGCAAACAATATTTTTTTGTTTCGGGGTAGTGTAACAATTGCCGTAGCTAAGGTCCGGTGTTCTCCGTTGGTTCCCTCAGCCGTTGGCAACGGTGTATTCTTCATATTTTCTATTGGATATTTTGAAAGAATAGCTACTCCATATTCGCCACCATCATAGTCAATCGCTTTGGCAAACCAGGATTTCATACCGGTAAGCCGTCCCAATTCTTTGGCCTGGTTTATACCAGGTCCCGAACGATTGGTATGTACATCCACTTCCTGCAAGGCTACAATATCCGGCTTTTGTTTTTTGATCACATTCGCTATTGCTTGCAGGTCTATCTCGTTTGGCTTAGACGGCGGATTAGCGTGACGAATATTATAACATAAAATGGCGAGTTCTTGTGTTATATTCTTACGGGATTCTGAAGAACCCGGTATTATTTTTTTTGAACAACTGATGCCTGCCAGTAATAAGAAACAAATAAAAAACTTCATCCTGTATTTTTTACCATACTGCATTGGTCCGGAATATTGATTTATTCAATTAGTTGTATTTCTTCGCTCCGAAAATTTGTTTACCAATCTAATTTCAATAATGAAACCGCCTGCCGGGGCATGTTGACTGAAAGTTCTATTTGCCCATTTATTACTTCTATCCATTCCGGAGAATCTAACAGGGCCAGTTGACCGGCCTGTTCAAGATCCTTTATTTGTGCATGGGTTGGGCTTTGTGGCGATCCCATCTCCTTCCAGCGTTCGTAGGAATTACTGAATTGCTGGTCGATGCGGTAATGATGCAATAATATTTTTTTTGCGGGAATATTTTGCAACGAGATCTTTACGGGGGAAGATGGCAGGTCTGTTTTATTAAGATCATGATAATTCCATACCATCACCGTTGCAGTACGATCTGCTGTTGCGGCCAGAGCATTAATATCCGGATCTTTTCCACGCACACTTGAATCACGCATCAAAACATAATCATATTGAAGTTTATTATTTACATCCACCCTGCTTCCCTGCATCATCCCGAACATCCGGAAAACATTTAATACAGGTTTGTCAACACCATTAGTGGCCAGGTCACGGAATCCCCGGAACCAGGGTTGGCCTTCAAATTCAAAAGCCCAGGTTACAGCACCTTTAAGATTCACCTTGCGGCTTGCCGCAAGATCCAGTTTTCTGGCAAATGATGCGGCTGTATAACTGGAATACATGGTACCATTTCTGTAAGCGTTCTGCGGACTAAAATCTTCAGAACAGGCTGCGCATCCTTCGGGGTCTGATTCTCCAATGATGATGGGCAAATGTTTTAAGCTTGGGTAAGAAGCGACTATTTCAAATCCTTTATCAATATCCCGCAACTGTTTTCCCATATTCATCTGCACAATACCATTGACCAGTTGAGGCTGACCTTTTGCATGAAAGGTGATAAAATCCAGCGGGGAGCCTTTTTTCCCGGTCACATAATTTTTTCCATTCACAATATGATCTAAAAATGTTTTGAGAAACAAGGCTGCTTTAGGTGAACCCGGACCTGTAGTTTCAGGCCCTCCCATTTTTGCTGACGGTAATGCCCTCTTCACTGCATCAGAAACATAATCGTAAAGTTTTATGTATTCTTCAGTAGTACCTTTCCAGTAATCAATATCAGGCTCGTTCCACAATTCCCAGTACCAACTTTCCACTTCTTTTTTTCCATAACGGGCAACAGAATGTTTTACCCATTCATATACCAACGCAGCATACTTCTTGTAATCCTTCGGTGGATAAGCCCAACCGGTAAAGATGGTTGCATACTTCTGATCAGGACCCCAATGATGACGATATGGTGCAGGATGAGAAGATAAAGCCTCAGGCATAAAACTTATTTGCGCCATAGGCTTCATTCCTCTTTCAATATAGGTATCAAATATGCTGTCAATAATGGTCCAGCTATACACCGGGTTCCCTAATGCATCTTCTGTATAGGCATTGGTAGATCCCCATTTTAAAGCAGCCTTTCCATCACCTGTAACCAGCAGGCTATGTGTTCTTACATATACCGGTACATAACTTGACCGGGCAATTTCAGACAGGAGCTTTTTCCCATCCTTCATATAGGTATAATTAGGCTCATCATAACCAAACCAGGCCCATATAGGATTTAGAGGACCGAGAGTTTTTTTGAGATCAATCCGGATAAAGGTTGTTGCCGTATCATTACCAGCAACCTGACTGTGTATCGGGGAAGAAAAAAAGCAGAAGAAAATCAAATTAAAAATTCCTGCCGAAAAATATTTGTGGATGCACATAAGAGTAATCCTTCAGAGATAAAATCAAAATTGTAACATGAATCAAATGCTCTTCAAATAAAACAAGCTATTATTTTATAACTGAATTAAAATTTTACATCTTCCAGTCCATACTGTTTTACTATATCTGCCGGAACTCCTTCCCACAGATTTGGCTTATTACCTACATAACCCAGATCATCTATCCCCATCTTGCTGGTGAAAAAACCACTTGCCGTCAGACTGCGCATCCGGTTAAAAAAAGCAACTCCCTGTTGCATTTCAGGTTTTGCTTTGTCAGGATATGCTATTTCATCCACCATCTCCAATTGTTGTTTAGCATCACAATCTTTAAAAGGGTTGTTATACCTTGCCAGGCATTGCATATCCAACCATCGCAATCCTCCTCTCATGGGGATTTGGTGATCAGGCACATCCTTTACCATAAACTCAATAAATTCCGGCACATTGGCATCTGATGCACTTCCGGACCTCTCATCTTTTGGTATAATGATATTTCCCAATATAGTAATAGTGGCCATTTCATGGGGAGTAAAAAACTTTTCGGCATTTAATTTTTTATCTCTTTCAATTTCGGCAGCCTGCCTGTCAGCATTTGCTCCACTATCTGTTATTTCAACCGGCTTGTCTTCTGTTTTTGATTTACATGCTTCTAATAAAACACCTGCGGAAAGTGTACTGATCCCGATTGCCTTTAATGATTCACGCCTGTTCATAAACAATATTTAAAAAGTGAATTAAATACTTATCTTTTTACCCTGTTCGATGATATATTCTGTTGTACGTAATGACAAGGCAAGGATAGTCCATGTTGCATTCTTGTCAGATTGCTGAACAGTAGGAGCGCCATCCACCACAAATAAGTTTTTACAATCATGCGCCTGGCACCACTTATTAAGTACAGATTTTTTTGGATCGTTACCCATTCTTGCAGTACCTACCTCATGAATAATGCGACCGGGTGCTGCCAGTCCCCACATATCCTCAGCCGTGTGTGGTGTTGTTAATGGAATCGCTCCCATTTCATGTATGATCCTGGTAAATGTTTCCTGCATATGCTTTGCCTGGTTTATTTCGTCATTATTCCATTTATAATGAAACCGCAAAACTGGTATTCCGTACTTGTCCACTACACTGGGATCAATTTCACAATAGTTATCTATTCTGGCCATGCCCACACCCCGACCGGACATACCAAATTGTGTTCCGTAAAATCGGCGGTAATCATCTTTAAGCGAAGCGCCATAGCCTCCGCCATCTTTCATCTTTCCATCACGGCCGGGCAGTTTTCCATTAAGTTTAGTTACCTCCCCCCCATAGCCATAACCAGGCATTCTCATGCCCCCGCCAAATTCTATATGATATCCTCTGGGAAAATCGAGTTTTTTATTATCCTGCATCCAGGGTCCATAAATATGAATACTACCTGCACCATCTTCATTAAATCGTTTGCGATCTAAAAGTTGTGGTAACATTCCTGATTGAGATGCGCCTGTTGAATCCTGCAGGTATTTACCAACTAACCCACTGCTGTTGGCAAGCCCGTTTGGATAAACCTGTGATTTAGAATTGAGCATTATCCTGGCCGACTCACAGGAACTGGCCGCCAGTATGATTGTTTTACCATTCACCTGGTATTCCTGCATATCGTCCTTACTTACATAAGAAACTCCGGTTGCCAGTCCGTTCTTATCCGTTAATACTTCACGCACCATAGCATTGGAGATCAATTCAAGATTGCCGGTTTTTAATGCCGGAATAACAAGGCAGGAAGAAGAAGAAAAATCAGCATATACTTTACAACTACGTCCACACTGGCCACAATAAAAACAAGCGGCCCTGTCCTTATTTCCCGGCAATGCCTGCGTAAGCACTGACCCTCTTCCCGGTATAACTTTTACGCCGGCCTTAGCAGCACCTTTCATAATAAATAATTCAGGTAATCTTGGCTTTGGAGGCGGAAGAAATATACCATCCGGCTCATTTTCCAAACCTTCAACAGAACCATATATCCCTAATAACCGATCAATTTTGTCGTAATAAGGTTTTACTTCATCATATGTAATAGGCCACCTTTCACTAACACCATCATCGGGTTGAAAATCTTTGGGACCAAATCTTAAAGAGATTCTTCCCCAATGATTTGTTCTGCCGCCCAGCATCCGGGACCGGAACCAATCAAATTCAGTATTATCCTTTTTTGTATAAGGCTCTCCTTCCAGTTCCCAACCTCCAAAGGATGCATCAAAATCACCAAAGGGACGAACCTGGGTACCAGCCCCCCGTCGCGGTGATTCATACGAAAATTTTAACTGTGAAGAATGTAACCGGGGATCAAAATAAGGCCCTGCTTCCAGCATTAATACTTTTATACCAGCATGAGTAAGCGCATGGGCAGCCATTCCACCTCCTGCACCTGAACCCACAATAACTACATCATAAACCTTAGGCGATTTTTTTATTTGTATGTCTCCCATAAATCGGCATTTTATTTATTTGCGAATTCAAAGTAATGCAATTAATAAACAAAGCTGGCTAATAAATCGGGTATAATCCATCCAACCTGCCACTGTATTAAATGATAGGTAAGCAAAAAAAATAACTTGATTTCTTCCTGTTAAATAAATTTTTAATTCTGCTTTTGTGAATATAAAGGAAGAAAAGATAACCTGGCAATATTGTAACTGAATCCCGAATGTTATTTATTAATTGAATACTTCTATTCCTTTTGTATAAACTCGTCTTTAAACTATTCAAAATTTATTGAGCCACCCTGATATTATAAAATTCTTTGTTTTTCTAAGTCAGGATGATCCTGGTGCCATCCTGGATAGACACTTCGTAAACTTCCATCTGCTTACCCGTGTGTTTAAAGTAGCGGGCCGCAATATCGTCCGTCAATTCCGATACTGACTCTTCTTTTACAAGGTTAATGGTGCAGCCTCCAAAACCTCCTCCCATCATTCTTGCGCCCATGACAGCATCATTACCCCTTACACAATCAACCAGGAAATCCAATTCCTCACAGCTTACGGCATACATTTTACTCAATCCTTCATGTGTTTCAAACATTTTTTTTCCCAGGGCATTTATATCACCTCTTTGCAAATCTTCACATGCCATCAGTAAGCGATTAATCTCCTGCACGATAAACCGGGCCCTCCTGTCAATTAATTTATCCTTTGATAATACATACTTAGTCAACATCTCTTCTGTTACATCCCTTAATGAATGGACAGTCGGAACCTGTTCCATTACCCAGGCCACCGCCTGGTCACATTCCTTGCGACGGGTATTATATTCTGTTGAAGCAAGTGCGTGTTTTACTTTGGAATCAAAGAGTAGAATTTTTATACCCTCCAACCGGAAGGGAACATAATCAAACTGCAATGAGCGGCAATCCAGTTTAATAACATGATCCTTTTTTCCCATCATGGATGCAAACTGATCCATGATGCCACACCTTACTCCCGCATATTCATGCTCTGCTTTCTGGGCCATTTTTACCAGCTCCATTTTATCAGAATGAGTTTGGAGTAATTCATTCAAGGCAAATATGGTAGCACATTCCACAGCAGCTGAGGAGGAAAGTCCGGCTCCTATTGGTACGTCACTTGTAAGCACGGCATTAAAGCCTCTTAATGCAATGCCTTTTTTCTGAAACTGTGCTACTGCCCCTAAAATATAATTTGGCCAGCTGATATCACTGACAGGTTTCAGATCATTAAGGGAAATTGAAAATGACTCATTAAGATCAAGTGCCATTAAATGTATCTCCCTGTCGTCCCGCAATGAAATGGCAATATAGGCAGCTTTGTCTATTGCAGCAGGCAACACAAACCCTTCATTATAATCCGTATGTTCCCCAATGATATTTATTCTTCCCGGTGATTGTACAAGTAGTGGTGTTGTGCCGTGCAGCTCCATGAATTTTTGCAATGCCCATTTCCCGACATGATGCCCATCCGCTTTTATTTTTTCCATTTTTTGTTTATTTGAATCCGGGTAGAACTGTTGCTTTTCCTTCATTGAATGACCATCAACCCGATTGCATAATTTAATTCCTGGTTTTTAACAAACCCCATCTCATTTATTTGTCGTTAGCTTTTTGATGAATGCTACTTCTTCTTTCTTATAAGGCGTACCATCTTTCCTGAAAATATCATGGAACCAAACTGAAGGTTCACCGCCATTGGCAATAGGAGTATCCCACGCATATATTGTATTTGATTTGCCAGAAACCAGTCCCCAGTTAACAGCACCGATCTTGTTTGCTTTCAGGATGGGCAATATATTTTCAAATTTGCTTCCCCTGGTTCTTGCCATATACTCAGTACAGATCAAAGGACGTTCTGTTTTAAGTAAAAAAGAATCGATCCATTTTTGGTGCACTTTTTCATCACTGTAATTATGATAGGTGATCACATCTGAATTTTCAAGTTGCCAGGCATTCAGGTCAGTTAAATGTAATGCCCATACCCCGGCTGATAAAGGTTGATCTGGATTCACCTGTCGTCCCCAGGAAAAAGCGCTTTTCAGCAAAGGCAAACTTTTATTTCCGTAGCCGGAATTTCCTGGTTCGTTGTACAGGTCCCATAATAATATTCGCTTGTCATTCTTAAATGTGGTGAGAATATCTTTCACGTATTCCTCAAGCATTGCCATAGCTGACGAATCAGATGTTGAAACGGTTTTCCCGGGATCCTGCACCCAACCGGAGTTATGTATGCCGGGTTTTGGCTCGGGTTGCTTACCGGGCTGGCAGGTGTCATTCCAGCAATCATAAAAGAATACAAAAAGCGGTTTTATTTGATGCTTATCGGCTATTTCCAAAAATTTATTCACCCGGTTTTTAAATCCTTCTTTATCCAATTTCCAGGCAAGATGATGAAGGTAAACCCGCATAGTATTCATCCCGATTTCTTCCGCATATCCCAATTCCTTATCAATTGAAACAGGATCAAAAGTTTCAGCCTGCCACATTTCTAATTGATTAATGGCACTGCTGGTAATATAATCGGCTCCTACCGGCCAGGGTTCAGCCGCATACCAGGCATTCGCCTTTTCTTTACTCCAAACTTCTCTTTCAGTTTTTTCTGTTACTTGTCCGGTATTAACTTTGCCAGGTGTATTATTGTTTTTACAACTAATGAATAGGGTTGCAAAAATAAATACCGGCAATTGCCTGAAAATTTTTTTCATAAATTATAATTGTTAGTTTTTAAGACCTATTCCCCAGGTTTATATTTTTTGATACAGGCAATAGAACAATGCTATCACTTTACAATAAAGTTGTAAACTTAGATGATTTGAACATTTCTCATTTGCCTGCACGAAGAAAAATATTCCCGGAAACACTCTGCATATATGTTCAAATATATTTGAAACTAAATAACAAACCAATCATTCCATCTGCTCAAGGTTATTAAATTTAATTGCATATGATTTATCCCTGAACTTTGTTTTGACGGTTGTAACTTCAGCAAAAATTATTTTGAGAGATTCAAATAAGGAATGGATCCTAAAGATTTATCCCTTAACGGATGTAACAATAATAAAGCAAAGACAACGCCTTCACTGGTTAAAAAAAAATGATGTCAATATAAAAATAAAGATATGCGGTTAACCTTCGGTGTCAGTACATGGTTGTGGACCTCTCCCTTTTCCTCTGAGCAGGCAGAAACACTTTTTCCAAAGATCAAAGAAATGGGTTTTAATACAGTGGAGATTGCCATTGAAGATCCCTCGTTGATTAATCCGGAAGTTATAAAACAGGAGTTGAAAAAAAACAATCTTAGCGTTATAATATGCGGTGCCTTTGGTGCATCACGGGATCTGTCACATGACGATGATACCATACAGAAAAACGGGCTCCAATACATTGAGGATTGCCTCAACATTGCACAACAATCAGGCGCTTCGTTTTTTGCAGGGCCCATGTACTCCGCAGTGGGAAAAGCAAGAATGGTAAGTGCTGAACAGCGAAAAACAGAATGGGACCGGTCAGTTAAAAATCTGCGTTTAGCCTGTAAGATGGCTGCTGATCTTGGTTTGCAACTCGCAATAGAACCGCTGAACAGGTTTGAATCGGATATGATCAATTCGGCAGATGATGCATTGCAACTTATACACGAAATAGGTCATCCTGCCGCCATGATGGCTTTGGATGGTTTTCATATGAGCATTGAAGAACGGGATATTGAACAGGCTGTGCTTACTGCAGGAGATAAACTTTTGCATGTGCAGGTATCGGAAAATTACCGGGGCACTCCCGGCACCGGGCAAACCAACTGGCAAGCGTTGAAAAATGGAATAAAAAAAATTAACTATACTGGCGCAGTATCTATTGAAAGCTTTACTCCTGAAAATAAAGAGCTGGCGGGAGCTGTTTGCATATGGAAAAAATTAGCAGATAGCCAGGATCAATTTGCAAGGGAAGGATTAGCTTTTTTGCGGAAATTATTTGAGCAATAAATTGAAAATTTTATAATGATTAGGACCAGCTCCTGGACAAATTTTTTTAAATAATTTTTTCTTTGACTTTCTCCCTCATATCTTTCACATATAATATCATTGCATATGTCAGCAAAAAAAATTAATGTTGCTATTATTGGGTTAGGTTTTGGCGCCGAGTTTATCCCTATTTATCAGCGTCATCCCAATGCAAACATGTACGCCATTTGTCAGCGAAACCAGGAAAGCCTGGATAAAGCAGGAGATGCATTTAAAATTGACGCCCGGTTTACCGATTACGAGGCATTACTAAAAGATCCGGCAATAGATGCCGTACATATCAATACCCCCATTCCGGATCATGCTGCTCAATCATTGAAAGCATTGAGAGCCGGAAAGCATGTTGCCTGCACAGTACCTATGGCAACAACCGTGGAAGAGTGCCGGCAGATTGTTCAGGCTGTAAAAGAAACTGGGCTTACATATATGATGATGGAAACCGTGGTTTATGCCCGGGAGTTTTTGTTTATGAAGGAACTTTTTGAGAAAGGTGAATTGGGAAAATTACAATTTCTAAAAGCCAGCCACCAGCAGGATATGGATGGTTGGCCAAATTACTGGCCGGGACTGCCTCCTATGTATTATGCTACGCATTGCGTGGGGCCAGTATTGGGCTTAACAAAAGACGATGCAGAATATGTATCCTGTTTTGGATCGGGTACCATACGTGAAGAGTTACATGCCTTTTATAATTCTCCTTTCGCAGTGGAGAGCACCCATATTAAATTCAGAAATTCTGATCTGAGTGCATATGTTTATCGTTCCTTGTTTGATACGGCCCGCCAGTACCGGGAAAGTTTTGAGGTATACGGATCTAAAAAATCTGTAGAGTGGCCATTAATAGAAGGCAAGCCGTTAGTAATTCATACAGCTAAGAAACCAGAACCTGAAATTCCTGAAGAAGTGGAATCACCTGACTATGCACATCTGTTACCAAAGGAAATACAAGGCTTCACTACAGGCGGCGTATATGATACGGATGAACATCAGCATCTTTCTTTTACGCAAGGCGCAGGTCATGGAGGATCGCATCCGCACCTGGTACATGAATTTATTAGTTCTCTTACAAACAACCGCGAGCCTTTTCCAAATGCACGACAGTCAGCTAATATAACCTGTGTTGGTATATTAGCGCATGAATCAGCTCAGAAAGGCGGTGAGATCATAAAATTGCCTGACTTTACATTAAAATAAATTCACAATCACCAAAATACGATTGATAAATAACAGTAGTCATAATTTCCAGCTAATAACAATACCGATGAAAAATAATCAACTTCTTATTGCGCTTTGCCTGTTCTCATTGGCTGCCATAGTATATTCCTGCAAAAGTGGGGACAAAGATGACAAACCCCGCCGCCTCGAACTATTATTTCTGGGACATAAAAGCAAGCATCACGATTCAGAAAAATTGGCCGATCTGCTGGCACAGGAATATTTCAATGACGGGATCAATATTACTTATACAACCCAGCCCGATGACATGCTGAAAGAGGAATTTAATTTATATGATGGACTGGTGTTATATGCTAACCACGACAGCATAACTCAACCACAAGAAAAAGCTTTGCTGGACTTTGTGAAATCTGGGAAGGGATTCATTCCTATTCATTGTGCTTCTTATTGTTTTCGTAATTCACCAGAAGTAGTGGATATGATTGGCGGCCAGTTTAAGTCGCATAAGATTGATTCCTTCCAGGCAGTCATCTTAAAATCTGATCACCCTGTCATGAAAGATGTGCCCGCATTTATTACAAAAGATGAAACCTATATACATGATAAGATCAGCAAGAATATTGAAGTGATTTCCGAAAGAGTAGAAGGCGGACATCATGAACCTTACACCTGGGTTAGCAATTATGGAAGCGGGAGAGTTTTTTATACCGCCTATGGCCACGATGAAATCACCTGGAACAATCCGGGGTTTTTGAAATTAATTCATAATGGAATTTTATGGGCAGTTGGGGATCATGCGAAATCCTTGATAAACGCATTTGAAATGCCAAACCCGGTGTATTCGAATGCCAAAATTCCAAACTATGAAAGAAGGGATCCGCCTCCACAATTGCAGGCGCCGCTTACACCACAAGAATCTATGAAATTAATACAGGTTCCTATTGGATTTGAATTGCAGTTATTTGCTTCGGAGCCTGATATTCATAAACCCATTCACATGGATTGGGACGAAAAAGGACGGCTATGGGTAGCAGAAACGGTAGATTACCCTAACATGGTGCGGGAAAATAAAGAAGAAGGCAGAGATCTTATCAAGATACTGGAAGATACTGATGGCGATGGCAAAGCAGATAAATTTACCGTTTTTGCCGATAAACTAAATATACCTACCAGCTTTACGTTTATCAATGGCGGCATTGTGGTATCGCAGGCGCCTGATTTTCTTTTTTTAAAAGACACCGATGGCGACGATAAAGCCGATATAAGGGAAAAAATCATTACTGGCTGGGGTACTTTTGATACACATGCCGGACCGTCTAATTTTCGATATGGACCTGATAATATGATTTGGGGAACCGTGGGCTATTCTGGATTTAAAGGCGTGGTTGGAGATAATAAAGATACAGTAAGGTTCAGCCAGGGCCTGTACAAATTTACCGCCGATGGAAAGCAAATTGAATTTTTGGGTTCTACTTCCAACAATACCTGGGGTCTTGGTTTTTCTGAAGATTATGATGCCTTTATTTCTACGGCAAACAATACACATAGTGCATCATTCACTATTCCAAAACGATATTTTGAGATGGCTTCGGAAGGTAATGAGACCGGCGTTGAGAAAACAGAAAGCCATTATGCAATGCATGTGGTAACTAAAAATCTTCGGCAGGTTGATGTGCATGGCGGCTTTACTTCCGCTGCCGGGCATGGCTTATATACGGCCAGAAAATTTCCAAAGGAATACTGGAACAGGATAGCATTTGTTTGTGAGCCCACGGGAAGAGTAATACATAAGAATGTTATTGAACCAAATGGTGCTTCGTTTAAGGAAGGAGAAGACGGGTGGAATTTTGCTGCCAGCTCTGATGATTGGTTTGGACCTGTGCAGGCAGATGTAGGACCTGATGGTGATGTTTGGGTTTTGGACTGGTATAATTTTATTATTCAGCATAACCCTACACCAGAAGGATTTGAAAACGGAAAAGGCAATGCCCATATTAACCCGTTAAGAGATTCCTCAAAAGGCCGCATTTATAAAATCCATTATAAGAAATCCAAACCGGGGAAAATATTGTCGCTGCATAAAGACGATGTCAGTGGACTAATCAAAGCTTTGAGTAACGACAATATGTTCTGGCGAACCACTGCGCAAAGATTACTAGTGGAAGCTGGCAACAAAAAGGCATTGGACAAACTTTATGATCTGGTACAGGATGAAAAGCTGGATGAATTAAAATTAAATCCGGCTGCTGTTCATGCTTTATGGACAATACATGGCTTAAAGGCCTTGAACGGTAGTGATAAAAAAGCCCTGGAGGTGGTCACTGCTGCCTTGAAACACCCGGCAGCCGGGGTTCGCAGAGCGGCTATACAAGTATTGCCTTCAACAGAAGCCACTTCAAAAGCATTGATTGAATCAGGAGTATTTGAAGATAAAGATCTCCGTGTGGTACTTGCCGCCATATTAAAAACTTGTGACACACCTGCATCAGATGCATTAGGACAATTACTTTTTAAATTAGCTACCAGTGAAGGCGGAAGTGCAGAAGACAAATGGATTCAAAATGCGCTATATATCGCCGCCACCGTTCAGCATTTTGGTTTTGATAAAGCCTATAAAGCCAGCGGTATCAACGAAAATGTTGAATTGGGCAAGGTGAGTTTAGTGCATCGTATAATGATGAGTTCAGTGGTGAATGTCTTGCCCCTTCCCCAGAATACTTTTATCCGGCCCAACCAACTGCCGGAACTTACAGGAAGAGAAATATTATTTACGGCTAATGTAGAACTAGGAAAGCAAATTACAAAAGGAGTAATAGTTGCGCAGGGAAATTTGGAAAATGGCTATGCTGTTTATGTGGGTAACGACAAGAGGTTATATTTTCAGGTCAACCAGCAAAATCAATCTTTTCCGGTTCAATCAAAAGATACAGTAGCGGATAAATTTTCAGTAACAGCCCGGTTAAGTAAAGGCGGCATCATGGTGTTGTTGATGGATGGGAAAGAAGTAGCAACCGGGAGAACAAAAGGTTTATTCAATCTTCCTTTACGAGACGCAGGTATACGAATAGGAAATGATTTCAGGAATAGCGGGTTAAAAAAGTCTGGAAATTACCCTGATAGTTCCAGAAATATAGGCCGGGTAATTGACGCACGTTTAGAAACCTTGTTAGTAGATACGGAGAAACCTGCATTAGGCAAAGCCGACCAGGTAGTGGTATTGAAAACAATTCAGCACGAAATGAAATTTGATCAGCAGAAATTAACAGTAAAAGCAGGAACTATCGTAGAAATTGTATTGACGAATACCGATTTTATGCAACATAATTTTCTGTTGTTGTCACCGGGTAGTATGAAACGGGTAGGCGAAGCCGCAGATAAACTTGCTCAAACACCAGACGGGGCCAGTGCGCAATATATACCATCGGTTCCGGGCATTCTGTATTACACTCCGTTGGTAGATCCCGATGCCTCATACACTTTGAAATTTCGTGTTCCGGAAATTCCTGGGGAGTATCCTTATATCTGTTCATATCCCGGCCACTGGCGTATTATGAATGGTATCATGACGGTGGTGAAATAGTTATTTTGTCCGGAACAGTATTTTTCCATCATTCAATTATGATGAAATTGATTGTACCGTTATCATTCAGGTTTTATTTTTTCACTAAAACGAAAAGCCCTGACATTAGCTGGCTCTGCATTAAACACTTTAATTTTATAACCAACTAAGAAAATCTTTTATCTAAGAAAGAAATTTGATTTTTTCCTTTTTAATTAATTGATCCAATGTTTCGATCCAAAGCAGCAATAGCCGACGGCAAAGGAAATTTTTCTATTCAGGAAATCGAAGTGCATGATCCGCTGCAGGACGAAGTGCTGGTGCAAATTAAAGCGGCAGGTATTTGTCATACTGACTGGGATTCTCTAAGCTGGGGCAAACCAATCATTATGGGTCATGAGGGTGCAGGTATCGTAGTAAAAACAGGGCCACAGGTAAAAAATATCAAAACCGGTGATCGGGTAATACTGAACTGGGCGATTCCTTGCGGCAACTGTTTTCAATGCATGGAGGGCAACCAGCACATTTGCGAAAACAATTCACCCGTAACGGCAGGCAATAAAATAAGTGGTGGTCATGCTGCCCCGGAGAGAACTTTATATAAGGGACAATCTATTGAACGTTCTTTCAGCATCGGCACCATGAGTGAATACACCGTGGTGCGGGAAGCAGCATTAGTAAAAATAATTACCCCGATACCATTCCCTTCTGCCGCAATCATTAGTTGCGGAGTAATGACAGGATATGGATCCGTGGTAAATGCGGCCAGGGTCAAAGCCGGAAGTTCCGTGGTAGTTATCGGTTGTGGAGGAGTTGGTTTGAATGTAATACAGGGGGCTCGTATATCAGGTGCTGTATCTGTCATTGCGGTTGATATCAATGAACAGCGATTAGAGATGGCGAAAAAATTTGGCGCCACCCACACCATAATAGCGAAAAAAAAGGATGCAGGACTATTATCCGCTTCTCAAAAAGTAAAATTGTTAACCAATAACCGGGGTGCTGACTATGCCTTTGAATGTACGGCCGTACCTCAACTGGTAGCCGCGCCACTGGCAATGATACGTAACGCCGGTACAGCCATCCAGGTAAGTGGTTGTGAAAGCGAAGTCACAATTGACATGAATCTTTTTGAATGGGATAAAATTTATATCAACCCGCTTTATGGTAAATGCCGGCCGCAAATTGATATGCCGGTATTGCAGCAACTTTATGCAAAAGGAGATTTGTTACTGGATGAAATGATCACAAAAACTTACCCATTAGAAAAATTATCCGAAGCTTTTGATGATATGCACCACGGGCGCAATGCAAAAGGCGTAATTGTTTTTTAGCTGGCTGTAGTATGCCCTGGCATCATTACTTGCGACGCTCCGTTTCGGGTTCTATTCGCCCGGGAGCAAATAAAGGTTCAATAGGCCACCGGAACATTTCATGTATCTTTTATATCTTTTGATTATACAGCTGGTTTTTATATTCCCATTTATTGATGACAACCATTTCAACTTATTACTTCATGCAACGATTTTTTACTACAGAAATATCAGACCCACAATTTGAAAGAGATCATCTCCGCTTTATTACTGTACGCAGCAAAAATCTGCCGGGCCGCGGCGATATGAGCATATATGTTCCTCCTGTAAAAAATATAAGGGATACCCCAATTGTAATCCTGCTTCATGGTGTATATGGCAGTGCCTGGTGCTGGCCATTCAAAACAGGTGTTCATTTAATAGCAGACAGGCTGATACAAGAAGAGAAAATAAACCCCATGGTATTGGTAATGCCTTCTGACGGATCCTATCGCGATGGCAGCGCTTATTTACCGCATAAAGACGGATATGATTATGAGAAATGGATATCCGATGATGTACCGGCTGCTGTAAGGCAGGAAATAAATATTACATCTGATTATTCTCCTTTATTTATTACAGGTCTTAGCATGGGTGGCTATGGTGCTTTGCGAATAGGAGCTAAATATCCTGGTCGGTTTAGAGCGTTTAGCGGCCTTAGTTCCATTACGGCATTTCAGCAATTAAGCATTTGGTATGAAGGTGGCGACATTTCTGAAATAGAAAAAAATGTTATGGAGCAGCCTATGGTTTTAGATATAATTATGCAAAACAAATTGAACCTGCCCCCATTTATTTTTGATTGCGGCAGCAGTGATATTTTAATTGAAGCCAACAGGAAGTTACACGCAGATCTTGACAAATATAATATCCTGCATCAGTATAATGAATTTGAAGGTGAACATAACTGGGATTACTGGCGGCAACATATTGCCCGACACCTCCTATTTTTTAATGAGCAATTAAAATCCGGTAACGATAATATAGTTTCTTAATTCTGGTTTTACCTCATTTACAACATTCATTCATTTATTTCATTCTTACTACATAGGGCAAAGAATACCATTACCAAAATTTAGCATAGATCAACGTGATCATCAGCAAAATGATCACAACAAGCATCGTATGCATGGGTTTAATTTTAAACATACTGCTGTCTATCTCCAATCCTTTTGGATTTATTTTAGGCCCGAAAAGGCTGATAACAACCATCAGCAATACTGCAAAAAAGAAACTCCATCCCATATTGATAAGGAATGGTATTTCATACACTCCTTCGCCATTAATAAAGGCTGTGTATAACCAGGTTTCATGTCCGAAAACGGAGGGAGCATAATTCATCATAAACAAAGAGATAAGGAATCCCGATAACAACCCCGCTATAGCAGCAGTACCTGTTGTCCGTTTCCAGAAAAAGCCGAGTATAAACATGGCGAATACACCCGGGCTGATGAGACCCGTGTATTTTTGTATAAAATTAAACCCGCCTTCGCTGCCTATGCCCAGCAAATCATGCCATGTAAATGCAATGGCGATAACCATGGCAAACACAATAGCGATGCGGCCGAGCCAAACCATCTTTTTTTCACTTGCTTCTTTATTGATATACCTTTTATAAATATCCAGTGTGAAGATGGTGGAAATGCTATTGGCCTTACCTGCAAGCGATGCAACAATGGCAGCAGTTAATGCCGCGATTGAAAGGCCTTTCAATCCTTCAGGTAAATAAGCAAGAATGGCCGGGTATGCGTTATCGGCACTAACCTTTCCGTTGCTTAGCATTTCTGTCTGCAGACCCCCGTTTTTGTAAAGTACATAAGCTGCTATACCGGGAAGCATTACAATCACCGGCATCATGATTTTCAAAAAGCTTGCAAAGAAAATACCCGTACGTGCAGTTTTAAGATCGGCGCCCAGGGCTCTTTGTGTGATATATTGATTGCAGCCCCAATAGTTAAGATTGGCGATCCACTGACCCGCCGCATACATGGCAATACCCGGTAATGCGAGATAATTATTAACCTGGCTTTGTGTTGAATTACTATCCGGTTTATTAAACATCATTTCAAAATGCTCAGGTGCCTCTTCCATCAGCTTTTTAAACCCGGCAAGAATGTTTTTCCCATATCCGAAATGTTCACTCACCAGCGTAAGCGCAATATAGGTTGTCACCAATCCACCAATGATCAAAACAATCACTTGTATCACGTCTGTATAGCCAATTACTTTCATTCCTCCCAGGGTAATAATAAGAGCAAAACAAGCCAGTGCTATCATGATCAGGTGAAAATGCTGTCCCCCACTCAGGTTATTAATAGCCAGTGCACCCAAATATAAAATAGAAGTAAGGTTAACAAATATGTAGAGGAACAACCAGAATACCGCCATGATGAGGCTTACCGATTCATTATACCGCTGTTTTAAAAACTGCGGCATGGTAAAGATTTTATTCTTCAGGTAGATAGGCATAAACCAGATGGCAATGATGACCAGCGACACGGCGGCTATCCACTCATAAGCAGCGATGGCCACTCCCATACTGAATCCCGCCCCACTCATGCCAATGAATTGTTCTGCCGAAATATTTGATGCGATAAGGGAAGCGCCGATCGCCCACCAGGTAAGTGAACCTTCAGCCAGGAAAAAGTCTTTGGTGTCCGTTACGGCCTTTTGTTTCTTTTTATAGATCCAGTAGCCATAGGAAGCGACTATTAGAAAATAAACTATAAAAACTAAATAGTCGGCGGTAACAAGAGAATTCATAAACAATCGTTTTGGTCTGGTTTTAATTATCCGGCATAAAAAGTAAAAATATCAGGGATCGCCTGAATAACCTTCTTTTCAAAATAATTTGCGTAAATACAGCTAAAATTTATAATTCCGAAATTAACTTGGGGTACCCTGGCAAAAAACAATCAACAATATTAAGTGATAGTTATCATCCCGCATGATTATTTAGATTCTAAACTGTTCCTGATGTCTCGTTTTGATTAGTATTTTTATTCTGGAAATAATTATGGTAATTACACACCTGTAAATCCGAACAAAACAATGAATTTGAATGGTCGTCATGAGTTTGCAACTCATGACTGAAGGAAACCCTTGCAACAAAAATTGAATAAGAAGAAACTACTGTCCTTTAAGCCAGGTCAATTAATAAAAAAACGCCTCTTTGTAAAGAGGCGCCTGGTGACCGCGTTAGGATTCAAACCTAAAACCTTCTGATCCGTAGTCAGATGCTCTATTCAATTGAGCTACGCAGCCAGCGGACGGCAAAAATAATGGAATTTTGCCTTGAGTCAAAAACAATATCACGCATATCCAAAGTATATTTTATAAACGGGATGAACATTCCACCTGTATTTCTTTAGATTTAGCAAATAATTAATGTAATACGTATGAAAAAGTTTATACTCCCCGTATTTTTATTGACCGCAATGGCGGCGGGAGCCCAGCTTAAAACAAATGACGTAGCCACCTTTACTCTCAAAAACGGTATGAAATTCCTGGTGGCCGAAGACAATTCTATTCCTAATGCCAATATGTATCTTTTTTATAAAGTAGGCTCCCGTAATGAATACCAGGGAATAACAGGTCTCTCCCATTTTTTTGAACACATGATGTTTAACGGTGCAAAAAAATATGGCGTTAAAGAATTTGACCGTACAATGGAATTTAATGGCGGCGCTAACAATGCTTATACCCGCGAAGATGTGACGGTATATACTAATTGGTTTCCATCCTCTGCTACGGAAACGATTTTTGACCTGGAAAGTGATCGCATTTCCAGTTTAAGTATTGATAGCAGCATGGTCGAGAGCGAAAGAGGTGTAGTGCTTTCGGAACGAAGTACGGGTCTTGAAAACTCACCCTGGCGATTATTAACACAATCGGTGCAGGCGCAGGCTTTCCAGGAACACCCTTACCACTGGCCAGCAATAGGATATGAAGATGATATGAAAAACTGGAACCTGGCCGACCTCGAGCGGTATTTCAAAACTTATTATGCACCCAATAATTGCGTAGTAGTTATTTCGGGAGCTGTAAAAACAGGTGATATAAAAAAACTGGCTGAAAAATATTTAGAACCAATTCCCGCCCAGCCTGATCCTCCCGCCGTACATATTATGGAACCGGAACAAACCGGCGAACGAAGAATACTTTTAAAAAAAGATGTAGCCAATCCTTATATGTATATTGCTTATAAAGTTCCGGAAGCGAAAAACAAAGATTATTATCCCCTTGTATTGCTCAGTGATATATTGAGCAACGGCAAATCATCCCGCCTGTATTCTTCCCTGGTTGATAACCGGCAACTGGCCAATTCTGTTTTTACATCTTACAGCGAAAGCTTTGATCCTACACTCTTTGGTTTT